>JBBSQD010000031.1:0-34316 GCA_038258185.1 Aggregatilineales bacterium
AATAACTGTGGCAGCCACCGCATGCGCCTCAATTATGGCATCCACCGTCCGCTGGATATTGAAGAAGGCTTCCGGCGTCTGGGGCGTGCCTGGCGCGAACTGGCTGTGGATTATGCCGAGATGGATCGCGGGATGCTGCTGTAACGGCATCCCCTGATGAGTTGAGGGGATAAGCAGATGTCAAGATATCGTCACCGGCAGCTGAAGCAGAAGCTCGACCAGATGGCGCAGCCGCCAGCCGCCGCAGTCAGCGATGAGCTGGGGCAGGTGCTGGATGCCGTGAACGCCTGGGGTTATCTGGAAGAATGTGTCGAGCGGAATCCGGCGCAGATTAATTGCTACGGGCCGGGCATCTTTCGCGGATTGCTGCCGTTTTCATGGGTGGGAGTCTGCCTGTGGTACAAGCCGCGCGGTTATCATCACTACAGTGTGCTGAGCGTATTGGGCATCTGGGCATTTAAGCGTGACGGCGAAACCCTGACCTTAGCGCTCGGCCAAAAATCGCTGCCTTACAGCCTGCCCATTTTTAATGTCGAAGCCTATCATCATCGCATTCAGCGCGAGTTTAAGACGTTTTATAACGACAACGGTGCACCCCCGGCGGACAGTCTGTGCGAATATCACCTGAACTATGAAGCGGAAAAACGCCTGGAGATTCGCCGTGAGCTTCAGCAGCGGCTCAATACCTGGTACGAGGCGCACCGACAGGCACCAACGACCTAAAAGTCGAGATCACCGTCGCCATCTTCATCCAGCATCCCGCCGAAAACTTCATCCTGATTGCGATCATCCCGCCGTCGCCGCGACCCAAATCGCGGATTTTTGCTGTATTTGCCGGTGTAATCTGTGCTGCCCAGATCGGCAGGCGCAGCGGGTTTTGCAGGCGTGGAGGGCGGTATGGGGGGTGGAGGCGTACCGCCGCCTATGGGCCGGAAACCTGAATCGTTACCGGGTGTAGGCCGCCTCAGACTTTGCGAGTCGCCTTTGAAGGCTGGCGGCGGATTCTGCTGGCGTTTGCTGGCGACAATATCCTCAAAATCCTGCGACTGCGCCCTTTGGCGGAAATTCGGGCGTTGCCCCCGCGAGCGTTGTGGGGTAGGCGCAGTATAATCGGATTCACCGGGGTTCAAAAACTGACTGAGAAAGCCCAGATTTCCCATGTTGCCTAAAATACTACTACCCGTAAAGCGGATGAGCACGATGATGCCGACCGCCAGCAATCCAACACAGATGATGCTCAGGCCGCAGCCTGCCACAATTACCGGGACAATATCATTCATCGTTCAGCCTCCCGTCATCAATTCAGACACGCCATAGTGAATGGCGCTGAACAGCGCTTCGATCTCAGCACCGGGTTCAGCCAGTGACAGCAGCGCGTCATAATCAAACACCATCCCTTTGAACGGCTCGCTGATCGTCCGCACCGGCGCGGGGAGCGCCACATCCTCAAAGCCATCCGGCAGCGGATAGGCGTAACTGTAAAAATAGGGCCGCTCGAAACCCGGGCTGGCCGGGGAAAAGCCGAAATTCATGTACGGGTCGTGATGCTCATCTGCGCCGGAAGTGGCAAACCACACCGTTGACAGATCAAAGCCGTGCGGCCAGACCACGACCGGCGTCTGCGGGCCGACCAGACGCGCCCGGAAACGCGCCACCGCCGTGAAAATCGTATCGAGCGCGGCGGCATATTCGCTGGCCGTGGTCGCGTCGATCTCGAAAGGGGTGTCATCACGCAGTTGATCGCCCTGTAAATGGATGTCGTGACCTTCTTCTGCCAGCAGCGCCAGCAGTTCCCCGGTCAGCGTGGCCTGACTGTGACCGTCCAGGTCGATGGTCACATCCGGTTCGCCCGGTTGCCGATAGGCCACCTTTTGCTGCGCATAATCCAGCAGCAGATCACCCCCGAAAGCCAGCGGCCCGGTGGATAATCCCGGCGGCACCGGGTACAGACTGAGGCGCAGCGCATTGGGCAAAGGGGGCGTGACCGCCGCCCGTACCGCCGAAATAACCTGTGAGGCGCGGTGCAGGCTGCTGCGGGTGCTATCCAGTTGGGCAAGGGCGGGTAATGGCATGTTAAATCGGCTCCTGTTAGGCATTCACATGATAGCACGAACCGTTTCACCACGCGATGATGATCGCATTAGATCTACCCACAATGAATGGCAATTTAGGTTAATCTGTTGAAATTTTAATTTGATTTTATAAGTTTAATTTTCTTCGTTTTAAGTCGTTTAGAAGATTTTTCAAATCGGTGTAATAAGGATTGTTTGATGATAAATTTGGCTTTTTGCCCCTCATAATTTGCAACAAAACACTAAAAAATTCTAGTTCATTTATGTCTTGGGATCTTTTGGCAACGTCTATATCGTTTTCCAAAAATGAAATGGTTAAATTAAATAAATCAATATCGCTTGATGATAGACTCCCAACTACCGCTAAAATTCGACTTTGAATTTGATAGGTATCTAATTCTTTTGGTACTTTTAAAGCTAGAAGACTGTTTAAAATTTTTTGATCTTCTTCTAAATCAGGATGTCCCGTTTCCCGATCCAAATTTACACATTGCTCCATATGATAAATAGCTTGCTCAAGCTCACCCATCTGTTGATAAGCTTGAGCTATGTTAAAATGTGCAACCGATATGTAAATCTTATCGCCAGATTTTTGTTTCAGGCCTAGGCTTTCATTGTAATAATTTAAGGCTTTGTTTGGGTCGGAGGGGTATTTTCGAAGATGAATATGGCCTAAACCTTCTAAAGTGGTACCAGTACCTCGATCATCTCTCACTACCTGTCTTAAATTTAACGCATTTGTTAAATATTTTTGACTTTTGTTGAAATCATTTTGGTTTAAGTACCAACAACCAATATTATGCAAAATAGTAGCCTTAGTGAAATTATCTTCACTTGATAAACCTAATGCTTTGCGATATTGCTTAAGTGCTCTTTGGGGTTGATTAGTTTTTTCATAAATTAAACCCATATTATTGTAGGCATGAGCACGGTTTAAATTAACAGTATTTCCATAATTTAAACTTTCTTTAAAATAACCCAACGCTTTATCGTATTGTTTAAAATCGTCATATATTCGTCCGATATTATTAAGTAGCATAGAGAGATGGTCTTCATTTTTGATCAACTTTCTCGCTTGCAGATAATAAGTTAAAGCCTTTTTCTTATCACCTGACTGAGCGTAATACACTCCTAAACTGTTTAAGAATGTGGATTTTAAATCACTGTTATTTTGTCTTTCGCTTAAGATTAATCCTACTTCTAACCATTCAGGTCGATGTAGTATTCTGTGATTTACAATGTATGGAATGGATATATAAAAAAAATCCAGCATTTTTTCTTCGATATCTTTTAAAGTCTTATCTTTAATAAAAAATATACCATGATATAAATCACCTAAGGCTTGAATATGAGGCAGTAAGGTGTCAACTTGCCACCAACCTCTTAATGTTAGATCGGTTAAATCCCAAAATTGTTCTACCTCCTGAATGACAAAATCGGTATACCTTCCAAAAGCCGCCTCAGTTTCTCCAGAAGTTTTTAGCAACGCTTGCGCATAGGCGCGCAAGAGTGGATGCTGACTATACCATTCAAGCCCTGTATCATCTGCTTCAATTAGGGATAGCAATCGCAGGCAATCGCAGATTTCCTCAGCTTTATTTGTCTCTACGTCCCATATTGCTGCGAGTGCCCCTATAGGGAATGGTTTATCATTTGCCAGAATCCCCAACTGGCGGAAATGCCATTGATCAGACTCGCTCAGGTCATCATAACTATAGGCTAGCGCCACTGTTAGGTTGTCCTCTTTGGTCTCACCCTGTTCTAGCTTTAAATCCGCAAAACTACTGCCTGCTAGTATACCTGTTTCGTAACACCGTGTGTGATCAGCCAACGCTTGCACCTGGTTGCGAGCCTTCAAAATGCGCCGTACAGCTAGTGTCAGCCCCAGTGGATGTCCTCCTAATGCCTCACTCAAACGCGTCAATGACATTTTATCATTCGTTATCAGATAAGACTGCAGCAGTGCTACGCCTTCATCGGCGGCCATTTTCTTAAGCTGTAATTTGTTCTCACCACATAAATCAATAGCTATACCTTCCGACCGTGTCGTTACCAGCACGGTGGCCCCGTTGGGGCAGGCCTCACGCAACAGTTTGGCCGCTGACTTACTCGAATCCCATATATCATCCAGTACCACTAATACACGGCCTTCACATCGCTCGTTGATAACATCGTCTAGCAGTGCTTTTACTCTATAGGGCAAATCATGTAAAGGGGTGTCCGCCGCCGTGAATTTAGGGTCGCCATAATACGCCCAACTAGTCAACAGTGCCACTGGGTCAGCACTACGCGTCACATTTGACCATAAGACAGTGCTGAATGTGCCATCGGCATACAGGTCATTCGCTAGTTTTTGTGCCAGCGTGGTTTTGCCAATACCTCCTAGGCCATGCACCGCAGTAATCGCAGTAGCTTCACCCGACTTAAGTTTTGTCCTTAAATCTTCAGCGATGCCATCTCTTCCGGCGAAATGCTCCGGCATCCGTGGCGGAGTCGGGCAGACGCGTACCTGTGGCTGAACAATGGACAGGCGTTTCGTCAGTTTAGCAATTGCCTGTCGCAGTTCATCAATCTGTGCCCCGCTACGACTACTAAGTCCAATCATTCTCTCCAACTTGCCTAATGTCACCATATTAAACAGTTTACTATCCGATTTTTCAGCCTCTACTCGTAAACCCTCCACTAAGCCGATCACCAGACTATCAATCATATTTTGGGTACCAAGTGTAAATTTGTGTTTCACAAATGCTGCTCGTAATAGTGCCGCCGTTTGTGACTCGTGTCCCCCGAGCGCCAGTTCCAGCAGCAAATGGTGGACATCTGGTTTCTCGACAAAGGCAAACCACTCTTTTTCAATTTTCCGCATGTTATTATCAGAAAGGTCGATGTTTAGATCAGCGAACATCACAGCAAAAGCATGAATATAGGCCTTGTCTAATTCACGCTGTTCCACATTTATTACAGCTTCAAAAATTTGTATACCGCTTTTCGATAACACTTCATAAGTCAGGTTGCCTGCTAGACCGAGAAAAAATTCAGCGACCATATTGTTTCCTATTTCACGGCATTAATATTTATTACAACAGATTATAAGTGAATATCCTTGATCGCGCCTTGCTAGTCATGACTTGAAATTCAATCTTTTGACTAAAGACCAACGACTCTCGACTAAAAAGGGACAAATGACCGGACATTCGTCCACCCTGCGCCGCGCATCTCATGCTAAGCTGTAAAAGTCCCTCGCTCTTTGGGAGAGGGGTTGGGGTGAGGGCAATATGGGCAGTTTGCTGCGCGACTTTTTTTCTGCGCAGCAGCAGCAATTAAACTTTGCGTCTTAGCGCCTTTGCATCTTTGCGTTGAATCTTTTGACTCAACACTTTTACTAATGACTTGAGACTAATCACTGGCGACTACTATTGCCATTGCCGCCGCACCCCCCTCGGCAGCGGCGGCAACAAATGAGGGCTTCACCACTTTCGTACACACTGACGGAGATTTGCTGTCCAATTTGGTGAGGGCTGGTCTACTGCCAAACGGCCATTCGGAGGCATCATAAAGACACTCTACTTTTAACCGTGTAATTATGACTTCTCAGGATCGGCTTTATTATGCGTAGTTTCGTCTCTCAAAGCGTGCGTAACCTGCGACCTTCCGGCATCCGTCGTTACTTCGATATCGCGGCCACGATGGACGATGTGGTCAGCCTGGGCATTGGCGAACCGGACTTCGCCACTCCGCGCCATATCGCCGCCAAGGGCATCGCCTGTGTCGAAAACGGCCACACCAGCTACACCTCCAACGCTGGGACGATTGAACTGCGCGAGGCCATCTCCGCCTATATTGAGCGCCTTTACGGCCTGCATTACGCGCCGCAAAATCAGGTGCTGGTCACTGTCGGCGTGAGTGAAGCCATGTGGGTGGCGCTGAAAGCCATCATTGACCCCGGTGATGAAGTGCTGGTGGTCGAGCCGTGTTTTGTCGCCAATGCCGCTGCCGTCGAAATGGCAGGAGGCGTTCCCGTCACCGTCGACACCTTTGTCGAGGACGAATTTCAGGTGACCGGTGCCAGCCTGGAGGCGAAAATCACGCCGCGCACCAAGGCGATTCTCATCAGCTATCCCAACAACCCCACCGGCGCGATCCTCACCTATGAGCACATGATCGAAATTGCTGCCGTTGCTGAAAAATATGACCTGGTGGTCATCTCCGACGAAATTTACGAGCGGCTGGTCTACAGCGCACAACACATCAATTTCGCGTCGCTGCCGGGGATGTACGAGCGCACCATCCTCATGAGCGGCATGAGCAAATCCTTCGCCATGACGGGCTGGCGTATCGGTTACGTCACCGCCCCCGCCGAAATCATGGAAGCCATGCGTAAGCTCCATCAGTACCTGATTATGTCCGCGCCAACGATGGGCCAGGTGGCCGCGCTGGAAGCGTTGCAGCACGGTGAAGAGGATGTCCGCTACATGCGCGATCACTACGACGCACGCCGCCGCCTGATTGTTGATGGCTTTAATCAGATGGGGCTGACCTGCTTTGAGCCGCGCGGCGCATTTTACGCCTTCCCCAGTATCGCCAGCACCGGCATGACCGATGCCGAATTCTGCGAAACGCTGCTGCATGAGGAACGTGTCGCGGTGGTGCCGGGGAGCGCTTTCGGCGCCAGTGGCAGCGGCTTTATCCGCGCCAGCTACGCCACCAGCACCGCCACTATCGAGCTGGCCTTAGAGCGTATGGGGCGCTTTGTCCAGCGGCATGTCGGCGCTGCGGCACTGGTTTAAGACTGCTCATTTATGCTACAGAGTTCAGCCGAAATCAGTGTAGAATAGAGGCAGTTTTAATTCGTGATGGAGGCTGAATTATAATGAGCGCCCTTGAACGCGAGATTATTGAAAAGTTTCATCAATTACAACCTGCCGCCAAACAACGTGTACGGGCATTAATCGAACAGGACGTTGCTTTAGAAACCTCTGCTTCAGACGCATTCGATTACGATGCATGGTTCGGTGATGTTGACACCTTGCGCCAGCAGATTCGAACCAATCCGGGGACTCCATTAGATGTGGTCGGAATGCTGCGTGATATCCGTGATGGTGAGGATGAATGACGGTTGTTGTGGATGCCAACATCCTGATTGCTTTTGGTCTGGCCGATGAGCCGCTCCATACACAGGCCAACCAGATTCTGTCCGCATGGAAAACTGCCGGAGAAAGCCTGACCGCACCGCGTCTGTTTCGCTCGGAAATAACCGCCGTGGTTCGTAAAGTGGTATATCAGCAGCGCATGACTCCAGAACAAGGACGAAACCTTTTAGCGCAGTTTCTGATCTATCCAGTGGAATTTCATGAAGATGATGCGCTCCTAAAAGAAGCCTATGAACTTGCCGTGCGGTTCAACCGGCCACGCGCCTATGACACGCAATATATGGCATTGGCCGAGCGACTCAACTGTGAATTCTGGACAGCCGATGAGCGCTTAGTCCACAGCACTCAGATGCAATTCAGTCATATCCGTTGGCTGGGTAACTGGAACGCAACACCATAGTACCCTGCGACCTTAATAAGCGTCTTCTTGAGCGAGGCGCTGTAAATGGGCTGGATTAGCGACCTGAAGCTGCTCCATCGTGCTTGCCAGCAGGTGTTCGTACAGCACCTCTTTGAAAAACTGATCGTCATAGCGTCCGGCACGGATGTCATAACACAGTTCCCGGTTGCGGATTTTGAGCGCTTCAGTCGCTTCTTCCCATTCACCGGGCTGGGGCAAATCGACATCCTGCATGGCGTTCAGCCGGTTCCACTGGGCCTTAAGATGGATCGCGCCATACTGGAGTTCGCGCTCCACCACGCCGACCAGATTGGCCGCGATCAGCGTTTGAAAATACAGGGTGCGGTCATGCGTCAGCGCCGGCATGACGTTTTCTTCAAGATGCTTCCATACCGCGTGTAACAAGTCCCGCGCATTGGGTTGGTCGTACATACGTTTAGATCCCCCGCTCTTCGATTAAGCGCAGCACTTCAAGCTGCATTTCGGCCGATCGCCGTCCCAGACTGGCGACTTCAACACTCAGTCCGCTGCCGGATACGTGGCGTTTGGCCTGTGCCAGACACACCGCGCCCCAGCGAAGATTGCCCATGATTTCCCACCAGTCGACCGCGCCCCGGTCAACCGTGCGTCCGCTGTGCTGCTCATAAGCGGCGATAAACGGCTCACGGTCAGCGATGCCACCCAGCCGCAAGTGTCCTTCGCCAAAGCGCCAGTCACGCATACAGGGATAAGCCAGTTCTTCCAGCGGGTCGCCCTGATGCGCAAATTCCCAGTCAATAATGGCGTTCAATCCCTCCGGCCCGACGATCAGATTGCCCAGGCGAAAATCGCCGTGAATTAAAGTTAGGTGATCGCAGGCGGGAGCATTCTCCGCCGCCCAGCGTAAGCCAAATTCCAGCACAGGACTTTCAATTTGCAGGCTGTCCAGCAATTCATGAATTTGCGCCACGGCTTCCTGCGCCGGGGAATAATCCGAGCGTGGCGCGTGGAGAAAATCCAGCGCAGCGTAATCCATCTGGTGTATACGGGCAAGCTGTTCTGCCATTTGTGCGGGGAGTAAGCTACGAGCGCTCTCTAATTCCGGTGCCTGCACCACCTGCCGCCCCGTGGATAAACCGCCGACATAATCCATCAGCAAAAATGGCGCACCCAAAATCGACGCATCACTGCTGTACCAGCGCGGACGTGGTACCTGTACACCCTGGTCATAAGCCGCTTGCAGGAGTTGATATTCCTGTTCGCGTTCCAGCGCAGCGGTGTAAACGGTAGTGGTCAGGTCGCGGCGCAGTACCAGACGCTGCTCCTCATCACCAAGCATTAAGGTGACCAGCCAGGTATCGTGCGATGTACCCCCGGCCAGTGGGACGAGATCCGTAATGGTCGCTGTTTTACCAGCAGCCTGAGTAATAAAAGTTTCTAAACCAGCCTGTAATTCTTTTTGGGTCATGAGCAACCGCCTGCTTTGCCGGAGAACTACACGCCTCCATCTGTTCTCATTGTAACGCAGAGTGTCACATCGACAGGCGACAAGGCTTAAGAAAGATCCGTCACTGACCGGATGCTGATTTCCTGAACTGCGCCGTTCTCGATTTCCGCCCAAGCATAGTGACCGCTTTCCCACAATGGCCCCGGATTAATGATGTAGGTTTGGCCGATGCGATCAATCCCAGTGCCGACATGAATATGTCCGGTGAAGCAGATTAAGGGCTGCTGCTGTTCAATAAAGCCGCGTACCGACTGGCTGCCTGCATGTTTTCCGCTGCGGATGATGTCATTAACTGTATTCAATGGTGGTTGATGACACAACAGCACTTTTGGCATATGGGCATCCAAGCCGATGAGGGTTTGCTGTAACAAGTCCGCCAATTCCGATTCTTCAAACACAAAGCGGCCATAGAACGGCAGCGCACCACCCACCCCCAGGAAAGCGAGGCCGTCTATCACGCGATTGCGACCATGGATATTCAGGCTTTCGCGGGTGAGATGCGTGTCAATCTGCGGGTTATCCATATTGCCGGGGATCGCCAGGATATTCGGGTTATGCTGACGAATCAGATTAAGCACCTGATTGGCTTCCTGTAAACTGCCATTGGTGATATCCCCCGGTAGCAGCACCCAATCCGCCTGCGCCATGATCGCTCCTAATGCATCCAGCATACTGGTGCGGCCATGTAAGTCTGGCAGCGCGATCAGTTTCACGCTTCGATCTCCACCAGACGCTGACCGCGCTCGACCACATCGCCGGTTTTGACCAGCACCTGTTTGATGGTGCCGGCTCCCGGCGCGCTGACGCGAATTTCCATTTTCATTGCTTCCAGAATCAGCAGGGTTTGTCCTGTCTCTACGGCATCGCCCTCACTCACCAGCACCTCACGCACCTGACCGGGCATTTGTGCGGTTAAATCCCCGGCGGCACGGCTTGTACGCCGCCGCTGTGAACGTGCATCAGGCACGGTCAACGTAAAAGTCTGGCCGTCCACATGCACAAAACGCTCATTGCCCTGCGCCGCGCTGTAGGCCAGCACCTGCTGGCCATCGACTTTCAGCAGCCAAGCGCCATCGGGCAAGCGCTGTGCCTGAATCACCTGCGTCTCGCCATCAATGGTGACGCGATAACGGTCGCCATCCAGCGGCGACAGTTCAATTGCGTGCGTTTGGTCGCCGTGCTGGTAGTGCATCAGCGCGGGCACACCGGCAGTTCAGGGTAAACGAGCTGGGCATAATCACTGAGGATACGTCGGGCTGCCACATCCTTGGCTGGAAACAGGATAAAGAAGGCCATCACGCGGGTATCGGTCACTGGTTCGACCCAATAGCGCATGGCATATTCTTCGCCGCTGAATTGCAGATTGAATTCGTACAGGGTGACATCATCCACATCACAGCTAATGGTATTGGTATAAGACTCGTAGCTGGAGAGTGTCCCGGCGAACCAGGCATCATTAAACAGTTCCTTCATGCCATCCTTCGAATAACCGCCATCGAAATGGAGATAATCGGCATAAGCCAGGGCACTGCCATAATCTGCTTCGGGACGGGGTGACCAGGTGGCGGTGGTACGGGCTGCGCTCTCGGTCGCGCTGACATACCACAAGTCCGGTTCAAACACGTCGTCACCATACTGTAGCACGGTATAAATTTCTCGTTCTGGCATAGTCGTTTCTTCCGTAACATCCTGTGCATGGACCACAGCCGCGACAGATACCAGCAACACAACAAGGACAAGAGATGAAATTTTTCGCATTGGTTTTCCCTTACTTTTGGCCCTGCCGGAAGCTATCCCCCCGCGACCAGGGACTAAACAAATCACCGGACAAATCACTGGCATGAGCTGGTTGCCCATTTTCCGTGACATTCCCTCTATTATACAAATCATGCAGCGCAGCGATAATAATTGCTGTTGGGGGGATTGAAGTAGCTGGCGGCAGTAAATCCTGAAGATGGGTATCGACGAAAGCGGTATGGATTTCACCCGCTGCAAACGCCGGATGCGCCAGCAGCGTCTGCAAAAAGGGGATGTTGGTGGTCACACCCAGAATCACGGTATCCGCTAATGCCTGCTGCATCCGCTGGATAGCGGCGGCACGTGTGGGGGCATGGACAATCAGCTTGGCGATCATCGGGTCATAATGAATGGTGACGGCGTCGCCACTCTGAATACCGGAGTCCACACGGATACCCGGCCCCTGCGGCGCTTTAAAAGTCAGCACTGGGCCGATGGCTGGCAAAAATTGATTGTGCGGGTCTTCGGCATAAATGCGGCATTCGATAGCGTGACCCTGCTGCGTGATATCATTTTGGCTAATGGGTAATGGATCACCTGCGGCCACTTTAAATTGCAACTGCACCAGATCCAAACCGGTGACCATCTCCGTAACCGGATGCTCTACCTGCAGGCGCGTGTTCATTTCCAGAAAATAGAATGTGCCATCCGGCGTGGCGATAAACTCGACGGTTCCGGCGTTGGTGTAGCCGACTGCTTCCGCGGCCTGAACTGCCGCTGCGCCAATCTGCGCGCGTTGGTCAGCATCCAGCAGTGGCGAAGGCGATTCCTCGATAATTTTCTGGTGGCGGCGCTGCGTGCTGCATTCGCGTTCATACAGGTGGAGGGTGTGACCGGCATCGGACAGCACCTGCACTTCGATATGCCGACCCTGTTCGATATATTTTTCCATGAACAGGCGATCATCCCCGAAGGCATTTGCAGCTTCACGACGCGCAGCGGCCAGCGCATCCAGCAGATCAGCCGCCGCCCGGACGACGCGAATGCCTTTTCCACCTCCGCCGCCTGCGGCCTTAATCATCACCGGATAACCGATTTCCCCGGCGACCCGCAGGAAATCCGCATCACTGGCGGTGTCCGACTGGAAACCGGGCACCAGCGGCACCCCGGCCTGCTGCATCAGGTCGCGCGCCTCAGTTTTCAAGCCCATGCGGCGGATGGCATCCGGTCCTGGGCCGACCCATATCAGACCTGCGTTGATGACCGCCTGCGCAAAATCCGCCGATTCCGAGAGAAAGCCATAGCCGGGATGGACGCAGTCACAACCCGCCTGCTGCGCCACCGCGATGATTTTGGCGCTATTCAGATAACTCTCAGCCGGTGAGGCCGCGCCGATCAGATAGGCTTCATCCGCCAACTGCACATGCAGCGCGTTGGCGTCCACTTCGGAATAGACCGCCACTGACCGGATGCCAAGTTCGCGACAGGCACGGATGACTCGCACAGCGATTTCGCCGCGATTGGCGATCAGGCATTTATGCAGGCGGGCGTCACTCATGGCTGCGGCCAGGTGCGCATTTCGGTCTGGATATAATCCATAGCGTCTTCCATCTGGCGGAAAAGTGGCGGTTGCACCCCGCCAAATTGTTCTTTCGACACTGCATTGACAAAGAATTTCATCATGCTATGGGTGCCGACAAAAATCAGCTGGACATTGCCTCTTTGCTCAGCAAATGTCCCGGATTGTCCCATTTTCAGGACGGAAATCATATCACCAAAGGATGTGTCCGCCTGACGGGTATCAATAATATGAAAGACGCGCGGATAATGCTGCGACTGCACCAACTCGCTAGCCAGATTAAACACATATCCTAGCGACTGGATAATCGCGTCCGCTTTGACAAGACCTTCATAGGTGCTGAGGATAACGGGCAGCGCTTCTAATTGTTCATTTTGAATCGGCATAATTCACATACTCCCCATTGTCATGGATCAGATTGAGTGAAATCAGTTTCAGGGTCACGATAAACACCGCCTGTCAGATAGGCGACACTGACCCACATCCCGCGCGAGGGACGATAAAATGCCAGCACCAACAGGATATTAAAGGATATCCAGAACACAATTTGAAAGAGCAGCGGCGGGTGAAAAAGGGTTTCACTCAGGAAAAAACCGCCAATGGTGACCAACTCCGCCACGATCAGGTTAATCATCACGCCACCCAGTGACTCGCCGGATGACCGTTCAAAGCGTACCCCACATTCAGGGCAGGTCGGGTTCATGTTGAAGAAGCTGCGGAACATTCTTCCCTGTTCACAGTTGGGGCAGCGCAAACGAAAACCGACCCACAGTTTATGTATAACATAGGATAATCCGGAATTTTCCATAAGGGACTCTCTTTAGTTGAATACTGCGCCGTGCACACCTCTTATGATAAATCAAAAACGGGACTTCCGTCCCGTCCAACCTGTAGCCATGTTTGTGGTTAAACTAATTCGGCATCGCGTGTTTTTAGTATTTCGTCCAGTTGTGACCGGGCGATCTGATAGCGGTAGTTGGCACGGGCAGCAGGCAACTTGCCTTCATCAATCAACTGGATGACCTGAATCTCGGTCATGCCCAGATAGACCGCTGCTTCATTCACGGACATAATCCGCTTGGACTGAACCTGATCACGCGTGGGGGTGACGTTTTGCGGAGTCCGCGCTGTGGTGGGTGTCCGCTGTGGAGTCGTAACCGGGTGTTCTGTGCCGATACCGGCCTGAATTTGCCCCAGAATACCCGGCAGGTGCGGTGCATTGGCCGGGTTCGCCACCAGAATATAGGCGATAGCGACCGCGGCAAATATCGCTAATGTCTCTGCCAGCGATACAACCTGCAGCAGTGTGTACACCAAGTCCATATCGGAACTAAAAAACAGACCGATCAATAAGCTCAGAATAAATGCGCCTGTGGACGGTAGCATCAGAACCACACCTGCCGCCTTGACATGGCGACCCTGCGTTTGAATGCCGCCCAGGTTAAAACGTTCGGTATAGAATAATACAGCGCCAATAATAAGCAGGATTAACGCCATAATCATGTCCCCTCTTCAAATAACAACTTTCATTATAGGTGCCGAGTGTTAGACGAATATGAGAAGCCACCTGAATAACGGGGCCGATGGATTAAGTCTCTGCCGGAGCGAAGAATACCACCAGCACCAGTTCCTCCTCAATTTCGACAAAACGATGCTGCGCTTGAGCGGCGACGAAGATAATCGACCCTGGCTGGACAGGTTGTGCTTGGCCTTCAATTTCGATCCTGGCGCGGCCACTCACCACATAATAAGTCTCATCCTCATGATGCGGACTTTGACCATCTATACCCCCAGCAGGTAACCTGTAAATGCCCATACTCATCGCCGGAATGCGTAAAAATTCATGGTATGAGGTAGTCTGTTCGGCCAGCAAACGCGCTATTTCCCAGACTTTTCCGGCAGATGCAGGTGATTGATTCATTATTAAGCCGCCTCCTGTGAGTTGATTGTTGGGGTGCGGCCAAACAACAGCGACAAGCCGCGTGTCAGATTATCCACAAATGCGCTGGCAAAGCTAAGGATAACCAGCACGCCGATGGCTAACGCCCCCAGTAAAAATAAGCTCGTATACCTGCCCAGGATCGCCGTCACCGCGTTCCAGACCTCTTCGGCAGTATGCAGCAGAATGCCGAAATTATCTGCCAATGCCTGGGTCGATTCACCGAGGCGCGTAATGCTGGCAATCGCTGGTTCAAAAATGTCGAAAATATCTGCCAGACCGCTGAACAGGCTGTTAATGCCATCGACCATCGGCCCAAAGACATTGGGAATCGGTACGTTTAGGCTGGGGATAGTCGGCATGTTGATTCGGAAATTGCTGGTGCCTACTGAGATGCCCGAAGGATAGGACACATTGACCTGATCGGTGACGAATTTGATGCCATCACAGATCAGACCGATTATGGGAATGTTGGAGCAGTCATCCACGGCGCGGCGTACCTGGCCGGAAATGCTGGTGAACTGCACATTCACGGAACTGGGTATGGGGATGTTGACATCCGGCACATTAATACTCGGCAGACTGAAATTGACCGGCAGATTAGGCACGAGTTGACTGATGTTAAAGCGCTGCAAAGTGCTGACTGCCGTATCGACATAACCGTTCAGTTCGGCAAATTTTGCCTCCGCTTCAGCCGCAGCGGCCTGGAGAGCGGCAACTTCATGATCAATGGCGCGGACAGGCAGGGCGACCGCTGTTCGCAGGTCGGTCAGCATCTGATTGAGCAGCCACACACAGATGAGCGCAATCAGCACAGGCGTAAAAGCGCGGATCAGCAGGAGTAAGCCAATTAAACGTTGCATGATTTTTGCTCCCTCTAAGCCGGTAAGCCGCGCAGCATGCGCCAGCCACGGTTGACATCATCGAGGAAGCTCACGCCGAAGTAGATAATCACCAATACCAGAATAAGAACCACTGCAATGAACAGGCTTTGCCGCCAGCTATTAAACGTATTCTGAATATTGCTGATCAGCGTCTGGGCTTCGGTGGTGATGGTGCCGAAGCTATCTGGCAACACCCGCAGGGATGTGGTCAATTCGCTGAGGCTGCTAAAGACGGGATCGAAGACATCGAAGACACTGCCGATTTCGTCCAGCACATCATCCAGCGCCTGATTGACCTGAGACATACCGGGCAAGGGCACATTCACCGCCGGGATGGAGGGGAAATTCAGCGTGAAATTGGTGGTGCCGACACTGATGCCGGATGGATAACGTACGGTTTGTCCCATCAGGCTAATGCCGGTGGTGGTGACCACGATGCTGGCCGGATTGGGTACTCTGATACTGAGGTTGGGAATACTGAGACTGGGAAAATTGATTTGTGTCGGTATATTCGGCAGCAGATTGGGCAGGCTGAAATTATTCAAGGCCGAAACGACGCTGTTGACATCACTCACTACCCTGCTCAGCTCCTCACCAATATCGCCAAAAGCATCGGTGATATTCGCGACTTCTTCCCGCATGGTATCGACTGGCCTGGCGACAGCCGCTTCCAGATCATTAATCACAATCGTGGCGATTCCCCCGACGATCATGACAATCAGAAAAGGGGCTAATCCGCGTAAGATGAACAGGATGCCGATTAAACGTCCGAGCATGATTTTCTCCTTACCTCAATGTCTGGCTTGAAATCATTGGTCAGATGTTATTATATTATAGTTTCCGAAAGGGTGCTGACAGTAGCTGAGGGGGTATCGCAGACAGTGATTATTACAAAATAACGGATCGGGAAGATACAAGTAATGAAAAATCTCTGGCTGATTATTTCAGCCCCGGTGCTAGCCAGAATTTAGTCAGGCGGCTTTATAGACCGTCAGAGCCCAGTTATCCGGTGAGAGGACAACCACAACGTCAAGCAAGCGATGGATTTGCTGGTCATCCAGCAAACAGAAAATAAATTCTCTTCCAGTTAATTGACAAATGAACGTCCCGTTTTTCAATACTTTCGATCCGTAATTCCAAACGTGATAGATATCTTCGAGATCAATCTCACGTTCGTATGAACGAACCCAGGCATGCGAGGTCATTCGGTCAAGATCAGGATTCAAGCATTTTCTCCCAGTTAATCCCGATCCGTCTTTGTATTGTATGTGGAAATAATTTTTTGTGTACTGAAATCAGCCCGATTTTATGAAAAATTCAAATTTACAGCAGCATCACCGATAGCACCCTTAATGCGAGCCACTTGTTTTAGCAGACAGAAATTGGCGAAGTTTTAAGCTATCCGCTAAACTGTCGCCCCCACAAAAAAATCAGCGCGAAAGGGATAGGAATGTCGAGCCCAAATCAGCAACCACTCAAAGAGATGGTGATCGGGATGTTTGATCGTGCCGCGTCGCTTTATGGACAGGTTGGCACGCAGCAATTCACGTATTTTGGCAATCTCCTGGTTGAGCGTCTCCCCATTTTACCCGGTGCAAGTGTGCTGGATATTGCCGCTGGACGTGGTGCGCTGCTTTTCCCGATGGCCGAAAAAGTCGGCGAAAGCGGTTACACGCTGGGGATTGATCTCGCACCGTCGATGGTGGCCGAAACCTCTGCCGAGATTCAACAGCGTGGGCTGAAGCAAGTTGAAATGAAACTGATGGATGGCGATGCCATCGATTTTGAGCCGAACACCTTTGATGTGGTGACCTGTGGCTATGCGCTGCATTTTCTGGATTACGAACAGACGCTACCCAAAATTCTGACTATGCTGAAACCGGGTGGTGTCTTCGCGGCCATCATCCCCTATAATCCGATTGACGCGGATTTAGAGCGCTGGCGCTGGTTGTTTGACCTGACCAAAGCCGTTTTTCCGGCAGACTTTACCCCGCCTGCGGCATGGATCGCACCGCGCAAACTCAGCAAACCTGAACTGGCCGAGGCCGCTTTAGAGCAGGCTGGATTTATCAATGTGAAAACCGAGCAGCATGTTGCGACGCTGTATTTTAAGGATGAGCATGACTGGTGGGATTGGGAGTGGTCGCAGGGCTCACGCTTCTGGCTGGAGGGGATGTCGCCGGAAGGCTTAGAGCGCTTCAAACGCGAATCATTTGAACATTTGCGCGCGATGCAAACGCCTCAGGGCATCCCCATGAATGATGGCGCATTATTCGCATTTGGCTATAAGCCGTAAGCTGTTTCGATAAACGGGACATGGCTCATGCTATGATCGAGTTATTCCGTAGGCGTTGGATGTGATGATGGAAAACGCAAAAGGTAAACGTATCAGCCGAATCATTCTGGTGCTTGTAGTGACAACAATAGTTGTTGCACTGGCCTTTTTTGCTTTCATTATGGTAATCGGAAATGCAGTTGCTGGCTTTATTGAGGTTATCCCACCTTCTGACGGAACCGGTTGTCTTGGAGAACGCCCCTTTTCGAGGGAACATATTGAACAAATGGCAAATCTACAAATCCCTGAAAGTGCCTCCGATTTGTCAGCGTACTCTATCGCCTTCATGGACTGCACTATATACGTTCGTTTTGAGATGGACCCGGAAGAGTTGACGATGTTTCTAGGATCAACCTATGTCACTGCACCGTTACAATCTGTGACAGCGGTACCAGTTGCCGCGAGCCAGTTCGAGGATTTGCCTAATGTTCTCATGTGGGACATATTGCCGACCAAAGACTTCATCTTCGGTTATGGATCAAACGGAAGCCGTGAGTTTCAAGCAATCGCTGTCGATATCAGCGATTCACAACGTTATGTTGTTTATGTCATCACAGATTTGCTTTGAGGCAGTTTTACGACTCCCTGAGCCAAACCACCGGTCATTAACCGTGTTCACGAGTCCACGTCCAAATCGACTGCCAGTACATCCAGCCCAACTACACTGCGTGATGTTTCGGGTCAATGGGCAGACAGCCCATGATGGTTTTGCTTTCCGTGCGTGCCATGACTATCCTTTCATATAAAGTTGTTGTCTGGTCGGGATCGAGGTGCGTCGGTGTCAAAAGATATTGCAGAGTTGCTTCAGGCTCTTAAGAAACCTTTAGAAGACGAGTGGTATGATGCAGTTGAGAAACTCACTGCTATGGGGAAGCAGAACCTAGATGTTTATCTACAAATATTGCTGTCTCCCCCACTAGACGATGACCCACAGGACTTGATACGGGGATACATTGCCGAGATACTTGGGGAAATCGGCGATAAACGAGCATTTGAATCACTAATCGAAGCGGCGGAGCCTCAGAGTGAGTTTCTACAGGAAAAGGCGATTGGAGCACTTGGCAAGCTGGGTGATAAGCGTGCAATCGGTTTTCTAGTAGCGTACTTGCGTAACCATTGGAACCCTGACTTAAGGGAAGAAGCAGCATGGGCATTGGCAAATTATTCGAATGGTTGGGTTATTCGCGTGCTTGTGCGTTCTTTCTCAGATCAGTCTCAAATTGTGCGTGACGCTGCGACATTTGCCTTGATCCAGATTGGGGAAGCTACCAGAGACGAGGTTCTCAAGGCATCAAATAGCCCAAATCACGTCGTGCGTGAACAAGCATTGGAAACCTTGGCTGAGTTGGATAAGGAGCTCAGGAATGGGGAAGTGTGATCACTCCCTGAGCTAACGCGCCCGTAATCAGTCGCGTCCACGCATCGGTATCCAAATCAACAACCAGTATATCCAGATCACTCGCGCCGCGTGATGTTTCGGGTCAATGGGCAAAAAACCCATGATGGCTTTCGATTCTGCGCGTGCCATTGGTTTTCTCCTAACTTATAATGGTTTTGTCAGTAGAGCGAGGAAATATGAGTGAACAGGGATCGAGAGAATCTAAAGCGTCTCATCAAGCAATTTGGATTTGGGGACGTGGAGGATTATTTGTTACAGCATTCGCGTCCATCAATTCGTGTTGAGACTACTCCTGTATCGGACGAAAGTGAACTTTCCCTGGGGCAGTCGAAGATTGGTGGTAGACCTGATCTGCCCGGGGGAATAGACTGGGTACGTATATCACAATCTTCTGATGATGTTTCTTTACCCTTTATTGCTCAGTTTGCCCTTTCGGATGTCAAAGCCCATGATGTTGAGAACCTGCTTCCAGAACACGGGATGCTGTACTTTTTCGCTGATCCCTGGCGTGGCAGTTTCTCAGATCATGGTAAGGTAATTTTCTATGATGGTGATTTGTCCACACTTGAACGATGTGAGTTTCCTGATGACCTCCCTCCTACTCCCCCACATGAGTGGGGAGTAGACCGCTTCGAGCCATGTTCAGTGAAATTCATTTCTGAGCTAAACCTTGACTTTGATATGCCCAATTTTGATTATCCTGACGGGAAAAATTGGGAAGATTTTTACGAGTTAGTATATGTATCAAGCTATACACGACCCAATCCACCGTTTGTACGTGATGTCAATCGCTTGTTAGGAGTTCCATACGATGTTCCAAGAGACATGCAATTGGATTGCCAGCTTATGGAAGATACGGGGAGTTACTACAATAGATCAACTGAAGAGCGTGAAGCCGCAAAAAGTACGAAAGCACAATGGCAATTACTATTCCAGATGTCTTCGGACGAGAATGCGAATATGGCTTGGAGTGACATGGGGACAATCTGCTATTACATTAGAAAACAGGATTTACAGGCAGAGGATTTCAGCAGGGTGTGCATGACATTCTTTACGCCATGACGTGTTTACGGGTTTAGGTATATGACTCTTTGTGCCAGCCCACTCGTAAACAGTCGTGTCCACGAGTCCACATCCAAATCAACGGCCAGCACATCCAGGCCACTCACGCCGCATGATGTTTGGGGTCGATGGCAAAAAAGCCCATCACTTCCCGATTTTCCATGCGGGACATAGGTCTTTCCTTTCAAGTATAGAGGTGTGATATGCTCTAACTGGATGTGTAGCTGGAGAAATTGAATTGTCCGAAGAATCTCAAGTAGATCAGTTGCTTCACCAATTGGGTGAGCACAATTGGGAAATTCGACAAGCTGCGATCATTGAACTCGTTGCGATGGGCGAGATTGTCGCAAATAGATTGATGAGGATCATTGCAAGTGATCAACC
The DNA here is from genome assembly GCA_038258185.1 of Aggregatilineales bacterium. GTDB lineage: Bacteria > Chloroflexota > Anaerolineae > Aggregatilineales > Phototrophicaceae > JAIOHN01. Next base: position 20,428 of record JBBSQD010000031.1, read on the forward strand.
GACAATTCCTCATGATTATTTAAGAACTCACGCTGCCGACATTCTAGGCAGACTAAAGTTCGTCGATGCGATTGCTCTGCTAACCAATGCCACTACTGATGAGAGTCCTGCGATGCGCGAGCATAGTGCCATGGCTCTGGGCAATATTGGTGACAATGTCTCAATACCTACTCTTTTGAGACTGCTTCGCGAGGATACATGGCCTGGTGTACGAGAAAGCGCAGCATGGGCTTTGCGCAGATTCCGCCAACCAGATGTATACCGAACGCTCGTTAACGCTCTAGCAGATGATGAGGATTTTGTGATTGAAGCGGCATTTGACGCTCTTGTCGAGATGGGTAACGGATCAAAAGCCTACATCACCGAAGGTCTACAACATGACAAAGAAACAGTACGGCACGAATGTAGATCAATACTGAACAGCCTTGAAGACGCGAGCCGTGATGAACACATATGGGGTGGGCTGAATGATGAGAGTGTGTGGATGCGTCTATTAACAGTTACAAAGTTGTGGGATTTGTGTAGAGCCGAAATCATTCCAGGGCTAAAGGTTGCGCTGAATGATCCGTATCGAGACATTCGACTAACCGCGGTGCTGGCTTTGAAATGTATTGATACGGAAGAGGCACGCGAGATCATTGTTACTGCTAAAGCAGATGAAGATGCCACGATACGGAAGATTGTGTATCAAGTCATTGATCAGCAATAACGGTACGGTATCTAATCGCTGGTAGATAAATGACTCTTTGATTCAAGCCGCCCGTAATCAGTCGTGTCCACGAGTCCACATCCAAATCAACAACCAGCATATCCAGCCCACCCGCGCCGCATAGTGTTTAATGGTCGATGGGCAGATAGACTATGATGGCTTTCGATTCTATGCGTGCCGTTGGGTTTTCCTTTTCTGTCTTTTGTTGTACGTTTGAAACAGTCTGAAATGAGAGGAAGAATATGGGCGATAGATCAAGCTACGAAGTCCGACTGAGGTCATTTGAAGGCGAGAGAGTCAACCGAGTCGTCTATTTCGACTGCCGATATGAAGTAGAAAATGGCGTCTTTACCACTGATGTTGTCCCGTTTCATCGACTATGTTTCGGGTTAGAGCTTCATACTTGGACCGGACGTATTTTAGGATTGATTTGGGGAAGTGAATTCGCCCAATATGGGCTGGACTTATTCGAGGAGACGATTGGAACGCAATTAGATGGCGCTGGCTCACAGAGTTGGGACGTTTCTGAGAACGAGGCATGGACAAATATCATTGGACAGTCTATCGTCAGCATAGAGGTCTATTGGTCTTGGTACGCGAATAACGTGACTGATGAGCAGATTAAGAATCCTGACAATATTCCAGATGGGCTGAAGCGGCATTACCCACAAGACATTGTCATTAGCTTTGATCCTGATACTAAAGTCTACATTGCTGCGTCGATATATCTGGCTGAAAGCGATATGTTATTTCCATCTGCTGATGAGATTACGGTCATCTTTGACAAGACAGTAGCGCAGAAGTATCGTATTGGGCCTTTCGCAGCAAACGAAACTAATTCGGAAGATGAATGATCTGTTGTGCTAACCCGCCCGTAATCATCCGTATCCGCGAGTCCACATCCAAATCAACAACCAGCATATCCAGCCCACCCGCGCCGCATAGTGTTTAATGGTCGATGGGTAGATAGCCCATGATGGCTTTGGATTCAGAGCGTGCCATTAGCTTGCCTTCCGTGAACTTTATTGAACCTATTTGATCTTTTATGATATAGTTTTATTGAAGTGCAGAGGTGGATAAAATGCTATTAGAACTTGCAGTAGGTGATGCATACGGTGCTGGATTTGAGTATGTCAACCGCCAGCTTATTCGACAGTTCAACGATCTTAATCAGTACATAAAGCATCCGAGGCACAGCACAAAACCAGGTGAATACACGGACGATACACAGATGTCACTTGCTATCGCAGAAGCTCTCGTTTCTGGTGAACCGTGGACATCCCTTATGCTTGCTGAGCGATTTGTAGAGGCGTTTAAGCGCGATCCACGCGAGGGGTATGCCAGCAGTTTTCATGCGTTCTTGCGCCGAATTGCAGATGGAGGAGAGTTTCTAGAGGAGATCAGTCCAACAAGTGACAAAAGCGGTGCTGCAATGCGAGCGATTCCGTTAGGTGTTCTTCCATCTATTGACGAGGTAATTTATAAAACACGTGCTCAGGCGATGATTACTCACAATACGCCCGATGGTGTCAACGCCGCAATTGCCGCTGCACTGATGTCTCACTATTTCATATATGGTCTCGGTGATCGGATACATCTCGGTGAATTTATTGAAACCCATGTCCAAGGACAGTGGGCAGATCCATGGCAAGGCAAGGTGCGTTCTAAAGGCTGGATGAGCGTAAAAGCAGCAATTACAGCAATCCATCGAACGGAACGTTTAAGTGATATGCTGTGCATGTGTGTGGACTATGCCGGTGATGTTGATACGGTGGCAACGATTGCTTTAGGGGCCGCGTCATGTAGTCGAGAGATTGAGAATGATCTTCCGCAGAATCTCGTAGACGAACTCGAAAATGAAGCTTATGGACGCGACTACATTGTTGACTTGGACAGGCGACTTATGGATTTAGTTAAGTTATCGCCGTAAGTTTGATCACTTCCTACGCTAACCCGCCTGTAATCAGTCGCGTCCACGAATGCACGTTCAAACCACCTGCACCTACGGTTTTCACCGTCTTAGCGAAAGGGGGATTTGTCGCTCAAAAGTCCTTATTTTACGCCGGGCTGAATTTTTACGACTCGCCTACAGAATATCCCCACCAATGCAATCCCATTGAGGATAATCAAATAACATGGCGGGGGTGTCTTTTAAGGCTTTGGCGGTCAGGTAATGTGGGGAGCGGGTGTAAGGCAGAGTCACTGCTGGCCCGATGCTAGGCAATATCGGACGCAGGGTGCTGTGCTGGCTGGTCACCACATGAATAAAACGGATGCCGGATGCGCACAGCGCTCTTGCCCAACCGGAGAGGAGTTGCGGCAGATCATCGCCATAAACTGCGAATAGCGCCGCGCCACTTACACCGTTTTTACGCACCAGCCGGTAAACGACGATCCCACGTACACAATCGCCTTCCTGCCAGACGCCAAACTGATACTGACGGAAAGGATGACAGGCAAAGCGATGATAGAGTGTCTGTGGGGTGTGGTCGAAATGAATGTGCGTTTGCGACTCGGCCTGTGGGCTGAAGGGGACTTGCGGCCAGTTCTCGCTTAAACTAATCGGCGTGGATTGCAGTCCGTGCCTGATCCAGATGAGAGTCGAATCGAGCTTGCCCACCACCTGATAGCCATAACTTTTGCTGCGCTGGTCAACTTTTACGCCCTGCGCATTGGAAAAGCCCACGCCGGCTAATCCACCCAACGCGGCTACCTGTTCGTAGACTGGTGGCGCAAGCTGCTTGATGAGGCCTCTGCCGCGATAATCGGGATGCACCGCCATGTTAATGCTCATACCGACCTTTGCCGCTTCTGGCCTGTGCGGGATATGGAGTGGAGTCAGACGGCAGCTATACTGCGCGACCAGTTGGCTGCCATCCCATGCTCCAAAGGCAATCAGGCGGTATCCGGCTTGCAGCCAGTCCAGTAGCAGTTGCATTTCCAGGGGGGTGCGCTCAAAGCTGGTGGCCAGCAATTCCGCCCACGGTTGACAATGTTCAGGTGTGAGAAATGAGAAGTCCACGTCAGCTCCTATCTGCTTTAATCTTAGCTTAAGGTAACGTGAATCGGTGTGCCTTATTTTTGCCCTACGGAGGCGATACGCTAACGCCACCCCCACACGTTGATCAGCCCATCACCGCCCGAAAAAGAGATTTGCTGCTTTGGGACAAAAATTCAATCAATACCCTTGTGTCTGGCAATTGAATTTACAGAGGGTTGCGATTAGAATATGTGTTCTGAAATTATAGGGACAATGAGGGTCGTCATGGGAAAAGTTCTTTTGGATATGTCGATGTCTGTGGATGGATTTATCGCTGCGCCGGATGGTGATGATGCCGGACTGAATGACTGGTATTTTGCAGAGTCAGGCCGTAACGCGGAAATCATCAACGATCTCATTCAGACTTGTGGGGCATTGGTGATAGGTCGGCGCAGTTATGATATGGGTGACCAGCATGATGGTTACGTGGATAACCCCTATGAGGTTCCCCATTTCGTCGTGACCCATCAACCCCCTCAGCTACCTGCAAAAGGCGATACACAATTTGTTTTCGTCACAAACGGGATTGAAATTGCCATTCAACAGGCGCAGCATGCCGCAGGTGATAAGCTGGTCGTGGTCGGCGGCGGTGCAGGTATCGCGCAGCAATTGTTAAATGCCGGACTGATTGATGAAATTCAACTCCATGTGGTGCCTGTTCTATTGGGCAATGGCATGCGCCTTTTCGATCATTTAGCTGCCGATGCGATCCAGTTGGAACAGATAAGCAGCATTGAAGGCCCCGGCGTCACCCATGTAAAATATGCGGTCAGTAAGTAGGCTATCACTCAGACTTGTTCCCCATCGGCAATCGCCAGACCCCGCAGGGCGGTCTGGCGGATCACGTCGCGCAGTTCGTCGGATTGGTGGATCACAATCGGGAAATCCACATTCATCAGCACCATGCCGACCCATTCCAACTGCGTATTGGCACGCCGGAAAATCACCCCATCTTCACAGGCTTCGAGTGACCCTAAGACCGGCGAAATCACCTGCTGAGCGCGTTCCATCGTGGTTTTCAGCAGCACTTCGATCTGTTCAGTTCCCGATAGCGATGTGATCGAATGCAGGACGTAATCCAGCGCATCAAAATCAAGCGGACGCTCAAAGGTTGCTGCAAGCGGCTCCAATGCAGTGACACGATCCAGGCGGAAGGTACGGAGGTCATTGCGCAGATGACAGTAACCGGCAGCGTACCAGTAACCCGCATTGTAGACGACCCCGTAAGGATCAAAGGCGCGTTCGGATTCAGCCCCATTCCATGATTGATAGCGCAACTGTACCTGTTGACCCTGAAGCACTGCTGAACTGAGCAGTGTCACAAAGCTGTTGTGCAGTAAAGATGGACCCGGTGAGGCATTAAAGTGAATCGCTTCCTGTAAGCCGCGGGCCTGTTCCAGCAGTTTTTCAGGCATGACACGTTCAGTTTTAGCCAGTGCCCCCTCAACTGCTGCCACCTCCACGGGAAATCTGTATTCGCGAATGACCAGCAGGCCGAGCGTCAACGCCAGCGCTTCCGCATCGGTAAACATCAGTGGGGGCAATTTATATCCGCGCCGCAGTTGATAGGCTCCATACGGGCCGCGCTCGCCTTCTATCGGAATCCCCATGTCCTGAAGCATGACAATGTAACGGCGCACGGTGCGTGTATCGACCTCCAGACGACGCGCCATCTCTGACCCACTCATCTGTTTGTAGGACTGTAGAAGCTCAAGAATGGTCAATAAACGGGTGGTTGGCGAGTACATTGTGACTCCTTTTTAATTAGGGCGGAATGTGTCCTAAATATCCTTTATAGTGAATTATAGATGAATATTTACCCATGAGGAAACATACATGAAAATTCTGGTCGCTGGCTCAACCGGTACTGTGGGCAGACACTTGGTGGAGCAATTGCATAGTGCGGGACATGAGGTGCGGGCGCTGACCCGTGACCGGCGGAAGGCCAATTTTTCTGAAGGAGTGGAGGTGGTCGAGGGTGATCTGACCGTGCCATCAACCCTTGAAGCCGCATTAGAGGGTGTAAGCGGGCTGCATCTGATCACTTTTGGCGGTGATGATTATGCTCCACTGGAAAACGGGGCGGAAATTGTCGCGTTGGCCGAAAAGGCTGGTGTGGAGCGCGTCACGCTGCTGAAAGGGCCCGAAGTGGGTAGTGTCGAGCTGGCACTGGAAGCCAGCTCAATAGCCACGACATATATTCTACCCATGGAATTTATGGCGAATATGCGACAGGACTGGGCTCCTTCAATCTGCACCGATGGGACAGTGACCGCGGCTTATGGCAATCGCAAAACGGCGATTGTCCATGAAGCGGATATCGCCGCAGTAACCGCAGTTGCCTTAACGCAGGATGGACATGGCGGCCAAACGTATAAGATTACCGGTGGTGAAGTGCTGACTCCACGGGCAATGGTTCAGATTATCAGTGATGTGATTGGACGTGATATTCAGTTTATTGAACTGACGGAAGCTCAGGCGCGGGAAAACTGGCGCTCCGAAGGCCATTCTGATGAAGTGATTGAGTTCTTTGTGTGGGTGTACGCCAATACTCCGCCAGAAGGTTACACGGTCGTGCCGACGGTTGAGCAAGTTACGGGCAAACCACCGCGGACATTCCGCCAGTGGGCGACCGAGAATGCCAGCCATTTTATCTGATCTGTAAATCATACATTTTTGTGGTGGAGTGCGTCGAAGCATTTCAGGATTTCGTGCGCGAATTGCATACGGTATGCTGAAGCAATTGTGATTGGGAGAAACAAGTTTGTTTCTACCAACAAGTTTTATTTCAGTGCTGGAAAATCACCCAAAGGAAAGCTCATGTCGAAAATTGCCGCACAGCGCTTGTACAACCAGCAGATCGCACAGCCGCGTTTTGAAGATGCCGGCCAACTGCTGATGTGGCTGGGGGCCATTCAGGGGCAGGATTACGCCGGTGCGAAATGGTCGCTAGGGCTGCGTTTACCGGGCAGCACCGATGCCGATATTGAGCAGGCCATGGCCGATAAAACTATCGTTCGTACCTGGGTGATGCGCGGCACGCTGCATCTGGTGGCCGGGGCGGATGTGCGCTGGATGGTGGACTTGCTGGGAGCCAGGCTCATTTCGAGATCGGCACCCCGTTACAGGCAACTGGAACTGGATGAAGCCACGCTGCAACAGAGCAACGATATTCTGCTCAATGCGCTGGCCGGTCATCAGTTGCTTTCGCGCAAAACCTTGTTTGGCATTCTTGAAGAAAAGGGCATTTCGACCAGGGGACAGCGCGGCATTCATCTGTTACAACGCGCTTCGCTGGATGGCTTGATCTGCCAGGGCGCGGCAGAGCGCAATAACCCCAACTTCATGCGCATGGATGAAGCGTTTCCGGATGCATCAATGATGGCACGAGACGAGTCGCTGGCTGAACTGGCGCGGCGTTATTTCACCAGCCGTGGACATGCTACGCTACAGGATTTTGCGTGGTGGTCAGCGCTGCCAATGGCCGATGTCCGTGCAGGTTTCGAGGCTGTAAAAGCGCAACTGGTCGAAGATGTGATCGACGGGGTGAGTTACTGGCTTTCTCCCGAGAGTCGCGCCGCTTCATCCTTCGATTTTGCGCTGCCCGGTTTTGACGAATATCTGCTGGGGTATAAGGATCGCAGCGCGGTGCTTGACCCTGAAAATGCGGAAAAAGTATGCCCCGGCCAGAATGGGATGTTTTTCCCGACGATGGTCATTGATGGGCGCATGGTGGGCACCTGGAAACGCAGCTTTAAGAAGGGGCAGGTCATCATCTCACCGCAGCCGTTTGAGCCACTCTCTGCTGAGGATATGGAACGTTTTATCGCGGTGATTCAGCCGTTTGGGGATTTTCTGCAAATGCCGCTGGTGGTAGAGGAATGGTAAGAGATAGCAACATTTAACGCAGGTCAATTTATCGTTATGAAAGGATAATCAACATGGAAAACATTGCTCAGGCAAGCGAATCAATCGAAGACTTCTTTGCCCGTTACACCGGCTATTTAACGGACGGTGATATTGACGGACTGGCGGAAATTTATAACTATCCTGCGCTGGCGGTCACGGCTAATGGCTGTCTGGCGATCACCGAGCCGCAGCAAACCCGTGACTTCTTCAAACAGGGACGTGAGCTGTATCATTCTCGGCAGATTCATGGTGTTCGTGCCCGTGACATTGTGACCGATATTGAGGTGCCGGGGATCTGGGTGGGACGACTTGTGCTCGAAAATCTGGATGAGTCCGGCTCTCCGGTCGGGCAGGAACGCAACGCCTATCAGGTTGTGACTTTGCCTGACGGAACGCGCCGTATCGCAGTTTCTACTCCGCTGGACGCCTATAATCCCGACGCGGAATAATTACAATAATCAGGGGCTTTGAGCCCCTGTTGGATTACTCGACGGTGATGTGAATCTCATCGCCATATTCAGCGGAGTCATAAGCCTGGTGTGCACCATCGGCGAATTGCAGTCGCAGGGTATATTCACCGGGAGCCAGCGTGACTTCCGTCTCGGTCTGTGCCTGACCAAAATGCAGATAATTCTCCGTGTTCAGCGGCACAATTTCCCCGACTGGCACAAAATCCTCGTTGACCAGAATGTGAAAATGACCGGAACCCTCTACGATTTCCCCGGCTGGCTCGATGTTCAGCCCTTCGGCAGCCATCACCACCGGGAAGGTTTGCGGCACAGTCGCGCCGTCCTGCGGCTCGATAAAGTACACCAGTGAAGGCCCATTTTTCGTTTTGTCGGCCATACTGGGTACGGCGCTGTTGGAGGCACTACCCAGCATAATCAGTAACAACACTGCCACAGCGATAAATAACACGACCATCTGGGCAAATCCATCTGACCGTGAGGTGGATGGTGCAGGTAATTGGGGTTGATCGGACATGGGGTAGAACTCCTCGTGGGATTGCTCAATGTGAGTATTGTAGTCGATTTACATGCCGGGGTGTTAATCTGCCTGAAAAGCGATGCACTTTGCCGCCAGCGCGATTTTCTGTCAAAAATGCGGCATAATTCCAGTCAGCAAGAAGCTGTATCCCGACAGGTCGCTATTGGCCGATAACCCATTGGAATGATATTCCGCCTGAAATCAAACAGGCATTACGCGAAGAAGTGGAGGCATCAGAACATGATTAATGCACAACAGATAATGACCATTCGCCAGCAGGTCGAGTCCGCCGTGGCGGATCTGCCGCGCCCGGAAGCGATTGCGCCGCAGCCCCCTATCACAGCAGATACTCCGCTGGCCAGTCTGATCGACCACACGCTGCTTAAGCCGGAAGCGACCGCCGCCGAAATTGAGGTGTTGTGTGCCGAAGCGCGCGAATACGGCTTTGCATCAGTATGCGTCAATGGCGTGTTTGTGCCGCTGTGCGCACAGTTGCTGATGGGCAGCGCTGTCAAGGTGTGTACGGTGGTCGGTTTTCCGTTAGGAGCTTCACAGCCCGAAGTCAAAGCCTATGAAGCCGAGTTGGCGATCCAGCAGGGTGCGCAGGAAATTGACATGGTGCTGCATGTCGGCGCGGTGAAAAGCGCGGATTATCCAGCGCTGTTTCATGACATTGCGACTGTCGTCACGACTTGCCACCAAAGCGGCATTCTGTGCAAAGTCATTCTGGAAACCTCCAAGCTGACCGACGAGGAAAAAGTCGCGGCGTGTATGGTGGCGCAACTGGCGCAGGCGGATTTCGTCAAGACCAGCACAGGTTTTGGCGGGGGTGGCGCGACTGTCGCGGATGTGACGCTGATGCGCCAGACGGTTGGTCCGCAGATGGGCGTAAAAGCCTCTGGTGGCGTGCGGAATTATGAAGATGCGAAGGCGATTGTCGCGGCGGGTGCGACGCGCATTGGCGCGAGCGCGGGAGTCGCCATCGTGAAAGGTGAGCAGGGCACAGGGGAATATTAGTCAGCCTGCTGAACAAAAATCTAATTGGGGCGGTAGAGGAAAAGAGACGAGTGAAACGACATGATCGATAAATCCTTTCCACCGCAAACGGTGGATTCACTGGCAGAACAATTCGCGGCATGTGGCTTAAGTGCCGGACAGACGGTGCTGGTACACAGCAGTCTGAGCAAAATCGGCTGGATTGCGGGTGGCCCCGTGGCGGTGATTCAGGCGCTGCTGCGCGTGTTGACTCCGTCCGGCACCCTGATGATGCCGACCCATACCAGCGATAATACCAACCCGGCCAACTGGCATCACCCCCCGGTGCCGGAATCGTGGTGGCCGATTATTCAGGCAAATTCCCCGGCTTATGAGCCAGCCATCACGCCGACGCGGCTGATGGGTAAAATGGCGGAACTGTTCCGCACCTGGCCGGATGTGATTCGCAGCCAGCACCCTGTGGGCTCGTTTGCCGCGCTGGGGCCGAATGCGGCTTATCTCACGGCGGATCATGCGCTGGATATGATGCTTGACGAGGCCTCTCCGATTGGCAGATTGTATGAACTGGATGGTTGGGTGCTGCTGTTGGGCGTGAATCACGAAAATAACACGTCGCTGCATCTGGCGGAATATCGCGCAGACTGGCCCGGCAAAAAGTGGATTGATGAAGCGACGGCTATGCTGGTCAATGGAGAGCGCCGTTGGGTCGAGTTCAAAATGCTCGACCTGGAAAGCGACGATTTTAATACACTGGGTGCGGCTTATGAGTCGGCAAACAGCATCAGCCCGGCGCGGGTTGGACAGGCTGAGGTGCGCTTTTTGCGGCAGCGCCCGATGGTCGATTTTGCGGTGGATTGGATGGCCGAAAACCGTGACTTCATCCAGAATCCGCCGCAGTGAGAGAAACGCGCTGATTGATTTTGCTGTACAATAAATGCAGCAGAATCGCGATCTTAGGGAGAGCCGTAAAGCATTATGACGACACAATCGCAACTTACTGCACTTTTGAAAGAGCTACAGGGCAGTCTGCCGCTTGTCCGTTTGAAGGCGGCTGAACGTCTGGTGGAAATTGGTGAGCCTGCCGTCCCCGGTTTAATCGCTTCACTGGGTGAATTGAATCTGCCGAATGTCCAGTATGTCGCCGTTGAGGCGCTGGAACGGATCAATACACCGGAGGCGGTGGAAGCGATTGATCAGTGGCGGATGCGTCACCTGTAATTCTCAGACTCTGCGCAAGTCAAAACCTCTAAATACCTCCCCGGCAATCCCCACTCAAGGGTGGTATTCAATCCCGGTTTTTTTGCTATACTTTATGTTAGTAATAATGGTTCTGTTTCCACAGACACAATCATAGGCACAATAATGACTGTTTGTGGCGGATAGACCGGTCTATATGGACAAACTCAAGAACCAGGAGCGATGACACCATGGGTCATGTGTTTATTTCCTATGCACGTAAAGACAGCGGTTTTGTCGAAGCGATGCGTGCAGAATTACGCAACGCCAATTTAGATGTCTGGACAGACAGTGTGCTGGCTCCGGGTAGTGACTGGCGCCTGGAAATTGATGATGCGATTCGTAACGCTTCCGCGCTGATCGTCATCATTACCCCTGAATCCAAATCGTCGGAATATGTGACCTACGAATGGGCTTTTGGTTTGGGTATCGGCATCCGTGTCATCCCATTGATTCTGAAAGCCACCCGCTTGCATCCACGGCTGGAATTTTTGCAGCATATCGACTTTGCCAACTCTGATGAGAGCAATTACCCCTGGGGGCGCCTCGTTGATGGTCTGAAGCGGCTTCAGGATGAAGGTGGCACAGTACCCACCCGCACCGCCCCCCTGCCAGAGTTGGGGACGACTCGTATGAATGCCCCCGGCATGTGGCTGCATGTCCAGCGTGGCCCACAGCCCGGTCAGATGTGGAATCTCAACCAGACGATGGTCACGATTGGCCGCGAAATCACCAATGATATCGTTATCAATGATCAGCAGGTCAGTCGTCGTCATGCCCGTTTTAGCCGCAAAGTGCATGGCAACAGCATCAGCTTCACCATCGAGGATCTGAAGTCCAGCAATGGCACGTTTGTCAACAACACACCGCTGGATGAGGTGCGTCTGCTGAATGATGGCGATGTAATTCAACTGGGCGAGTCGATCTCGCTGGTTTATAAAGTTGTCATGACTTAAGCTGCTGCCGCAGCCAGTCGATTACTTTTTCCTGCAGTGTGCTGTCAAAATGATTATAGGTTTCCGGCGTGAGCTGGGTCAGTTGCTGCGCGGCATTTTTCTGGCTAAAAGCCTTTCGCGCAGTTGCCACCGCTTCATTGACATCGGACACAGGTGTTTCGCGATCAAGCTCCGGGCTGATAATCAGAGTCGGACGCGGTGCCAGCGCACCGATTAAATCCGCTGTGTCATAGGGCACATCAGTTTCATGCCCGGCATAGGCGGCGATCTGCGGCCAGAACATACCCCAGCGTGCCAGACCGCCGCTGGTCTGGACATCGCTCATAGTGCGGAAAGCAGGCGGAATCGATACCCCTGCGAAACCCGTCAGACGCGAATCCAGCGCCGCCACGTGCAGCCCGACTAAACTGCCAAAGTTATAGCCCACCGCATAAATCTGATTCGTATCCACATCCGGCAAGGTCTCGATGCAATCCAGCGCGGCCTGAGCATCACGGACGCATTTGCCCAGCACCGACCAACCCGGATGGCGCTGATAAAAGTGCTCGATTTCCTCTATCCGCTGCCCGGTGCCGATAGTGTCAAAAGCGAAAACCGCAAATCCGGCACGAGCGAGATTCAAGTGGGGATTGTCGCCGCGTTTATACGACGCGGCAAAGCCATGCGGCGGGCTAAACGGCGGCAGCCATAGAATAACCGGCAGCTTTTCACCGGCTTTGGCGGTTGGCCGATAGAAACTGCCGTTGATGTTCTCGCCAAAATAGAAAAATGTTTTGCTCACTTCAGCAGTGGCGGTCTGGTCAAGCAGGGTTTCCATGTGGATGGCACCCTCTTTGAGGGGGATGCTGTGGTCGGTGTGTACCGACGGCGGCTCACTGCCCAGCAGCGTCTTAATCTTTGTAGCGAGATTCATGCTGGAAAAATCGGCTGTGACCGGAATCGGCTCAGGCTGTGGATAGATTAATTCATCGGGGAAAGCGTAATCCCCACGGCCAAAGTGCAGATCACACCAATCCAGATAACGCTCGATCACCCACGGCCAGACTTCATGCGCGCCGTAACGGCGCATAATACGCAGATTATCCGCAGCATCCAACAATTGATAAACGGGCTGCACTGCTTCATAGGTCTGCTCAATCGTCAGCGCATTACTCACTGGGTCATTCATGGCGATACTCAGCAGGCAGGCCCGTGGCGCGCTTAAAGCCACCAGATCAGGAATATCGACAGGTGCCTTATCCTCACGCCCGACGAAAAAACGCCAGCGCGGGTGAAACCAGTCCGGGAAACGCCGCGTGATAAACTCGATACCTTCACCAAAATGCTGTTCCGAATTGGTGCGTGCACTCAAGGCACCGCCGGAACCGGAACTGCTGGAAATGACGACCGCGAAACGCTCATCCAGCGCGGCGGCAATCAGCGACAGCTTGCCGTTGCGCGAATGGCCGGTGATGGCGACTTTGCTCATGTCGGCGCGCGGCTCATTTTCGAGATAATCCACACAGCGGCTGGCTGCCCAGGCACGGCGCGTGATCCGTGACCAGTCGTAACCGGGGTAGGCATCCAGAAAGGTGTCGGTGTCATCGCGGGTATCTGACCCGGCGTAAATGCAGGCGATATAACCGCGACTGAGGGCGATCTGCGCCCAGACTCGGTGAAAATGCTGCGTGACAAATACCGGAAACGGCCCATCTCCATCGGGAATGAACAGCTCCAGCCATAACTTACCAACCTGATTCGCTCCAAATGACAACTGCACTTCGCGGATGGTGGCCTGATTTTCGTGACGTTCGCTCAAAATCTCGGCCTGTAGATTATCGGGCGCGGGTGGGACGCTGCCGATAACCCAGTATTGCAGCAGCCCTTTTACATCTTCGCGATGCTCCTGCCACGCGGCGGCATCAGCCACGCCCAGCAGGATATCCGGGTGGTTATAAGTGGAGGGCAGGGAGTCAAAATCGGGCGGCAGCTCACCGCTGGACTGGAGCCATTGCTCCCATTCCGGGCTTTCCGGCAGGATGCGTCTGAGTTGATCTAAATAAGCCTGTTGTTTCTG
>JBBSQD010000032.1:0-34159 GCA_038258185.1 Aggregatilineales bacterium
AGTATCTCGCTGCGGCGTTTGCCGGTGGCGAAGAAAAAGCGCAGGATGGCGTAATCACGTCGGGCGGTGATACTGCCGGAGTGCGCCTCCGCCTGGACATATTGCAGCAGCTTACGGGCATCTGCGTCACTCAGCGATTGGGTCTTCTCGCTTTGATAGGCTTTGGGGGCTTTAGGTCGCGCCAACTTGACCGGATTCGCGCGGATGCGATCGGCAAAAGCCGGCTCCCGCATCAGCCAATCATAAAAGCTGGATACGCGGCTGATCCGTGCATAGACACTTGCCGGTTTTAAGCCCATGTCTTCCAGATACGCCTGCCATGTTTTGATATCTGCTGGCGTGATACTATCGACCGCTTTCGGGATGCACACGAAGAAACCCGCGGCTTTGCCATCCATGCCATCACTCAGCAGCGCTTGCCGTTTGTCGCGCAAAAGATCAGCGCGGCGTTTGCTCTCGGTGCTGGTGGTGGCCTCTGCCCATAGGTCGACTGCTTTCAGAATAGCCGGGGTGATCGTAACGGGAATAATCTGATTGTCGGTTTGGTCTTTTTGCGGGTTGTTTTTCATCATTAATCCAGGTTACACTTCTGTTCTAGTTGTGTAACCTGAATATACTCCGAGATTAAATTTCGCGCCAGTCCGATTGCGAACTAAGATGCGTTGAGCTCGGCGGAACTGAACACCACGCCAAACGGCACACAGTAAATCACGATACTCTGATATTCGCTGATGTCGGTGCCTGCCGGGATATCATAGTTCTGATTGCCGACATTGCCCTTCAATGGCCCAAGGTCAATCATATCCTCCCCCACGCCATCGAAAATCTCCGTAGGTGTGATCCTGCTCAAAATCACATGCAGCTCCGGCCCGTTGGTCGCGCGGAAATCCTCGAAACGCAACACCAACGCATGGTCCACATTATAGATCGTAGCTGTGCCTTCTGCGCCATGCACCGGGTCGATCTGTATAAACGAACCCTGCGCCACGATAACCGGTTCAGCCGGCATTTCCGGCATCGGTTCCAGCACTTCAGTGTCGGGGCTGGTCATTGCCGCAGCAGTCTGTTCGGCCATGTCGGGATTACCCCCGCTCATTTCGACCAGTATCGTCTGTTGATCTTCTGGCATGGCTTTGATGGCTGCGCGTTGTTCCGCGCTCAGGCCAGGGAAAGCTTCATCGACCACATCATTGCGAAAATAGGGACTCCATAAGGGAAAGCTGACGGCAATCAGTGCTACAACTACAGCTATAGTGATGGTAATCCAGCGATTTCGAGACATCTTCAACACTCCTCAAGGGTGTAATTGGGAATATGGCCCTATTACACCCAGTAAAAATTATGAGTGTCTTACAACCGATAAACTTTTATACAATTTTTACCAGTTGGCGATGCAGTTGTTGCCGGTATATTGCGAGCTTTCCTCGGTGTACTGCATCAGTTCGATGCGCACGCCGCTGGGGTCGGTGATCCACGCCTGCCATGATTGATCGCTGCCACGCTTCTTATCGGTGATTTCCCAGCCCCGGCTGCGGATCGTCTCAATCGCGCTATCCAGATCTTCGACTTCCAGGCACAGATGACGAATAACGAGATTCTGGGTGTTGACGTCTTCAGTCTGGAGGAATATTTCAATAAAAGTCAGTTCACCAGTCTTGAGGTAAAACCCGAATAACGCATCATTCCGGTAAAATTCGAAGGCTTTCTCTAAACCCAAAATGTCGCAGTAAAAATGGGTGGCCTGATCCAAGTCGTGTGTGACCAGATTGACATGCCCTAAGCGCTTAATCATCAGATTTTTCTCCAGAAGTTAGTGTGCAGACAGCCACAATCAGCGTCCGCAGCAAAATATTTAAGTGACCTATGGTACCCTATTTTCTGTCCATTGCTATTTGCCAATAGGCCACCCTGGACGCCTGCCCTGCCCCACCCGTGCGTCACGCATCTCTGGCAATAAAATTGAGCGCGGTGATGCTGGGGATAAACAGATAAGCTCCCCCGCGAACCGTCACAAAACGCGGCATATCGCTAAGTTGCTTACGCGCAGGTTCGGCTGGAATAACCATGACGCTGGGTTGCAAACGGGCATTATCCACTGATTGCTCGGCATATTTGTCGGCAGTTTCCAGACGCATCGCTTGTGGCAGCGGTTCTGCATGATTGCCGATAATCGGATCTTTGCTGTTGAACATGCCGTTAAAGTGGCTGTTGTTGCTCCATGCCTGCTGGATAAACTCGAACTGTTGCTGGATGTTGGCGTTGACCCCTAAAAAGTGAATGCCGACTCCGTCCAGATCAGCCGGGTGCTGCGGATGATCGGTGTAAGTGACTTCTGTAGGTGCGCCTACGCGGATGAAATAATCCGGCTTTATGACGTGATCCGGCAAGCGGCCAAACGAGGCTGAACGCCGCAGGATACGATGCCGGTTCGCGTTGTGGAAAGACTCCCACGGTTGATCATCCAGCAGGCCATCGCGTGGGTGGCTGCGGCGGATATGCGACCCAAACGGACAGCGCATGCCAGCCGGGTCGTCACATTCCCCCGGCATGCGGAAGCTGAAATTGTTGTAAATGCTGTTATTGCGTTCTTCGCGCGCCTTCAATGTGAGCGCTTCATTATCACTTTCCGGGCTGATCACCAGCGGCGTACCGCTCGGCCAGCGGCCAACAATCTTGGCAGCGTACTTGAGGACTTCATGTTCATCGGTCGCCTGTTCGGCCAGATATTTCCAGAAGCCCTCCACATCCTGCGACAATTTGCGGTAGACCAGATAAGATCCGTTGCGCCCAAAATCCTTGAACTGCCCTATCGCCGGTTTCAGCATATCCGCCGAGTCATGCTCCGGCAAAACCAGCGGAGTCGCCGGGAGTTGACCGTATTCATTGGGATAACCCAGAATAAATTCGCCGGTACGCATCACCGGGTCATGATCAATCTCGATATTGCGCACCTGACCGTCCGGCTCAAATTTGCGGATCACCTGATCAGTGAGCTTAAGTGGATCACCTTTCGTGCCATCCGCATTGCGCTGGCTGTAGCGTGTACCTTCAATTAATGGGTTCGCAATGCCATCACGGAAGCCAAACGGCTCACGTCCGGTTTTGGCGGTTGTCCCCTGCTCGGTGATGAGCAATCGCACCCCCCCTGCCCCATTCTCAATCTGATTGAATGGCGCGGTGTCGAGCAGTGCGTCGGCCACCTCAGATGTGGTGCTGTTGATGATGAGCATGATGTGCGCTTCTTCATGGGCTGGATTGCCCACGCGCCAGAAATTCGGCTCACTGTTGCCTGTATCCCCCAGATTGATTGAGCGTGGATGCAGATTGTCATTGCCCTTCGGTGGCGGCGCGATTCCCTCGCGATATTCACGTGAAAAAGTCCCCAGCGTTTCCTCCGGCAAATTCAGAACTTCCATCGCTGGATACGTCAAGGCGATATTGACTGCCGTTTCTAACTCACGCGCTGGATCATCAGCTTCCCATTTTGCGACGGTGGTCAGGTGCGGAATTAATGCCTTGAGCCAGTTTCTGGCCTTTTGTGCGTCATCAATATGGAGGAACAGATAGCGCCCATGCGGCAGACTGGCGTAACCGTAGACAATCAGTGATTGAATATCTTTCCAATCGTGTTTGCTCAATGTGGGCTGCAATGCCGGACGCTGGTGATAAGTCGGTTTTTCTGCCGTTTCGCGTGGGGTGCGGATAGTCGGGTCACCGAGCAGCTTCAGCCATTGGTGTACAGCCTGTTGATCATCACGATTGTGTGGAAAGGTGTCATTTATTTCAATATCGCGGGTTGTATTACGAACGGTGGTCTGTGGATAGCCACTGTAGAACACATCCGACTGAAGCTGAACGCGCCGCAACCAGCGCCGGAATGCGGTGATATTGCGCGTCCCTTCGTCATCAAAGCCCTCAAAACACGAAAGCTGAATATCCAGCAGGCCATGAATTTTATTGACGAAATCAGCAATATAATTTTCCCATGTGCCGTCGTAATTGGTCATGAAAAACAGGCGACGACCGCCGTCGATAATAATCCAGTGGCCGAAATGCACGGTGGTCAGCCCCACCAGCGAACCGGGATATTCGCTAATTCGGATGGTGCGATTGAGCGCATACGTCAGGATGAAGATGCGCAGTAAGCGGATGTGGCGCATCAGCCAGTTGCCCTTAAAGGTCAGATACAGATTGAACTGATTCTGCACAATCACGTCTTCGCGCCCGGTCAGCATACTGGCGGGATAGCTATGATCGTGCTCGTGATATTCGTCAATCTGATCCTGAACGGCGCCTTCAAGGCCGATCTCTTCCTTACTGAACAGACGCAGAACGACCGGCAAAAAGGCGGCATAAAACAGTGCGATGACTCCTGCACCCACCAATGCCGCGATGGGCAAATTCCAACCCGCCAGTGCGCGGACGACGATAAAGATCACCGCGATTGCGCCGATAATCAGCGCCAACAGGCTGACCAGCGCCCCCAACCAGACATTAGACCTGGGTGGATTTTCATGCGGCTTTAGCTGGTAAATCGCATCCAGCGCGGCCTTAGAGTCCGGCAAATTCTGATCGAGAATCTGTTGCACCTGCTGGCGAAAAGTGGTTTTAGCGATGATGCTTTCGACATTTTCCTGTAGAAAGCCATTGTAAAAAATCTGTGGATGCTGGCGATGCTGCTTCAGATACGCATACAGGTCGCCACTGGTGTAACCTTCGCATAACTGCCAGATGATCTGCATTTGTGGTGCATACTGGACAAATTCCTGAAAATAGCTGCGCTCATCACCGTCAAAAATCACGGAAAAAAGCAAGCGATAACGCTCGGTTTCCGGCTCATCTTCACCACGCTTTTCAAGCGGTTCCTGCCCGGGGTAAATTACTGGTTCATCTCTGCCGGGGAGAATCACCATGCGCGCAAAATGGGTGCGATAAGCTGCTTGCGTGGGTGTGAATTGCAAAAAGTCATTATCGGTTTTCAGTGGATTGCCGACCTGTTTGAGGATGTTTTGCAGGGCTTTTTTGCAACCCAGTTTTATGTTTACAATCGTTGTAAATTCATTCGCAGGCATCAGTGACCTCCTCTTAAAATATTTAATGAACTAGCAAATGGCTTAGACTTTCACCTGTCCGCCGACGATATGCTCCACCGTAAAGAGAATCAGCAATCCCACCAATGGCACAGCCAGCGCCGCAAACGTCAGATCCTGATTGACTAAAAGTCCCTGAATTATCCCCTGCCCTGCTATGGCTTCAATAATGGATGCTGCCCATAAAATGGGGCTGCGAAAACCCACTATCAGTGGCGCATCGGGATAGAAAAAGCCGAACTGAAAGACATGATGCACCTGCGTGATCAGCGCTAAAAGCACCAGCAGAATCAGCCCGTGCAGGCCAGTTGGCAGCAGCACTACCAGCCAGATCGTCCAGGTAGCAAATTCGGCCATGCTCATAGCGAAAATGCTCAATGGTTTGGACAGGTTAAAGCGCGTATGGGCGATATCGGACACCGAATAATTTTCCGCCCACAGTGCCAGAAACCACACCAGCAGACCGATTACGCCCAGTGTCGGCTCGCCAAGCTGACGTGAGAGCGCAATCAGGACGGCACCGGAAAATAAGCCAACCGCCTCAAACAGAGTCGTCGTCACTAACCCCGCCAAAAGTTGTTGCGGGGTCGGTTGTGTATTGACCATCAGGACATCCTTTCCGGCTAGAATGCGATCAGATTGAGGGAGCGCAAAATCATGAAATCCAGCAGCACATTCAGCAGCCAGTGGGAAATGATCACCGGCCAGATCGAGCGCACGGCATAGGCGGTCGCCCCGGCGGCCAGCCCCCAGATCAAGGTGCCCCACAGTTCCGACACAGGCTTGCCCAGGTGCCAGGCCGTATACGACAGCATCTGAATCAGCAGCGCGTACTTGGCGAAGAAATACACCCCCGGCGCACCGGTATCAGGGCGTGGCGTAGGTTCTTCGGCCAGACTGGGGATTTCGTCGTCGCGTACCCTGGCCAAGCCAAACAGCAGATAACCACGGAAGATAAACTCAATCGCGATAAAAAATGGCAGATAGGTCAGCTCGTAGAGGATAAACATGCCAATGCTGTCGAATGGCCGATAGAACGGGTAAATCGCCTGCATGGATGGGTCTTGTGTGCCGATGATAAAAGCAGGAATTGCGGTGGCGGTCGAAAATACGAATGCCACCAGCGCCAGACGTCGCCGCCCTTTGGGGGGTAATCCCAGCCCATAGGCCGATAGTGGTTGCTTATAGACGAAGCGAATCAGCAGGATGGGAATCACCACCACCAGCAGCGCCCCACCCCAGAATGAGATCAGTTCGTGATCCCACGGGACGCCGGGGATCAACTGCGGACGACTGCCAATATCCACCCCCGGCCCGCGCCAGCCCGGCACGATAAAACGCAGCAGTTCCAGCTTGCCGTGGGTTCCCCACAGCATCAGTAAAATAAAGGCGGAGCCGATAATCTGCCCCGGTCTTTCGACCACAAAACTGCTGACCGAGCACCACAGGATTTTGAGCACGGTCATAAATGTGGGATTGCCATATTCGACGTCGTCAATAAGTTCTGAACAGCGCGAAAAGGCTTCTTCCTGTT
This sequence comes from Aggregatilineales bacterium, assembly GCA_038258185.1. Lineage (GTDB taxonomy): Bacteria > Chloroflexota > Anaerolineae > Aggregatilineales > Phototrophicaceae > JAIOHN01. Next base: position 6,625 of record JBBSQD010000032.1, read on the forward strand.
GTTGTGGAGTCATTGCAGTCATGTGCTTTACCCCATTCTCAAACGGCGTTTATACAACGCTTGCATAATCTGGTTGACGATGATGATAAAAATGCCGCCCGCAAAACCGAGCACTACCGCGCGGACATAATCATTGGTGATGCCAAACGGGAACCCCGGCGCGAAAATCCACTTGAACGGCAGCAGTCCCATCGCGACATTGAGTTCCGCGGAACCAGCCAAAAGCGTGCCGACGATCAATTGCAGTAAGGCGCTTCGACGGCGCAGCAGCATGGCTACCGTACCCAGCACCAGCCCAAACGCGCCGAAAATGACGACGATCACCAGCCAGCGCGGGTCAAACACATAGAATTGACCGATGGCCGAAATCAGCTCGATCAAAGCCCCCAGCACAGTCGCGACACTCACGTACTTGAACCACAGCCAGCGCTTATCCTCCAGCGCCATTTCGCTGATTTCTCGCTGTTGTGCAAAGTAATGCTGCGTGGTTTTGCGCATCCCTGCCAGCAGATCATGCTCTGCTTCCCAGCCAAAATCACGTTTGGCTTTTGCCGGATCGGCAATCCAGTAGGATTGCGTCAGTTCGAGCGCTTTATCGCGCGTCAGCGGCGGACGGGCGCGAGTGAAGCGATAGGGCAATTCCGCCAGCGGTGCGGCTAAACGAATGGCAAATGGTGGCGTGAGCAGTGTGATCCCCCACGGCTTATCCATCGCCTGCGCCATCGTTTTAGCGCCTTCCTGCGTGGAAAAGACCTGCGGATGATTAAGGAAATACGTCTGGCTGACGCTGGCCGGACTCTCGGCAGCGGCGATAATGCCCTGCACCAGATCCTGCACATAGATCATTACCGCGCCAGTAGGTTGAAAACCAATCGCCGGGTGAAGATGATAATTGATCACCGGGAACACCTGGCTCAATTCGGTTTCGCTCTCACCGTAAACAGCGGAAGGCCGCACGATGGTCACTGGTAAACGATCCTCGTAACTCATGACCGCTTCTTCGGCTTTGGCTTTGGAGGTGCCATACCATGAAATTGGCGTGCGCGGGATGGTTTCATCCACCGCCTGATGATCTTTATTCGGGCCGACTGCGGCCTGACTGGACACAAATAGAAAACGCTGTAAGTCAGGGTTAATCTGCGCGGCCACCTGCAACATATTGATGGTGCCCTGCAGGTTGGTTTCGTCAAACTCAGATTGTTCCACGACCATCAGGCGCGCCGCCAGATGAAAGATGTAATCCACATCCTTGACCGGCCCCATGAGTGTCTCCAGATGGCGCACATCCCCCACCATAATTTCGATGCCGGGGATGTCGTGTAAGCTGGTGATGTTGCTCGTACTGCGCACCAGACAGCGGACAGTGTAGCCTTTATCCGCCAGCGTTCTGACAAGATGCGAACCGATAAATCCATTTGCTCCGGTAACCAGCGCAATGGGCATAATATTTCCCTAACTCCAGATGATCTCGAACGAAATGGGAGTGCCTGCCACCATGTTCAATTCCAGTGCCACGCAACCCTCAACCAGCGAACCAGCCGCCGCTTGTCCGGCAATACGCAGGACATAGTTACTTTTATCGACAGGCATTTGCAGGTGCAGTTGGCGCTGGCCGGTGCTGACCGGTCGATATTCACCCTGTATCGCTTCCGGTGAAACATCGAGTTTGAGCAGCGGCAAATCCAGCGCGTAACGGGCAGGCGTGTGCGGTGAAATGCGCAGACCGCTGCCATCCGCCAATGGCTCGATCCCGCAGACCCGCAGCAAAGCCAGCAGCGACATACCATGCTGATTGTTGTTCATTGCCGGGAAGTCCGTCATCGGTGTGGCCGGACTGACCCACGTGCCACCGGCATCCAGCAGTGCGGATTTGCTGTTGATGCCATCCGGCCCTGACCAGATATTGAACCAGATTTCAGGGAATTCAGCCGCCCGCGCCGTGAAAGTGTTGCGGCAGAATGAGCGCCACGCCAGGTCTGGCCGGTAACGCACATAACCCCACGTCAGCAGTTGCGAGATGGCCGGCCAGACAGCCCCGTTTTCCAGCAGCGGCGCACCAATTGGCGAATCCGCATCCAGCAGTGTATCAATCGAGTCGATCAGTTGGTCAGCCACGCCCTGACGTTCCGCCAACCCACTGATGAGCGCCCACGGCTGCGATTCCAGATCAATGTTCTTGTCGCCAAAAATCACGGCTTCGTTGCGATATCCGCGCAAAATCGCCCGTGTGTACCACTTGTCCGCCCATTGTTGAACAACGGCGGCTTCCAACTCCTGGACGAAAGTGCGCAGTTGTGCCGCCATTTGCGGACGATGTGCGTCAAGTAAATGGGCGACACGCGGTAAGACATACAGCGCCATTTGCGTATTGGGTATCGATTCGCCGTTGGCGATCGAATTTTTGAGAGACACCCGCGTTGGAAAGCTCAATACATTGGACACCACAACACCATCCGACCAATCTCCATCGCTCATGCGGATTAAACCGTTTTCGCCGCGGCCAACATGGTCTATTAAATGCTGCACAGCCAGGAATGTATGCTCAAGAACGCTGTTTTTAGGAGAAAGGTCAGGGGGGTACAGGCCAACCGGCTCCTGTAAAAAGTCATTATCCCCGGTTGCGGCTAGATATTCACACAGCGCCAGCAGGAAAAACAGGTCAAGGTCAGACGGTGCTTCGTGGACATCCCCGCCATCCAGATAACCATGACCACTGACCGCATAGGCGATCTGGAGGGTGCTGGCATCGCGCATCTGCATGATGAGGCGCAGCAAATCTTTCGCCAGCGCAGGCTGGATATACGTCAGGGGAATGGCAAACAGCGCGTAATCACGCGGGACACCATCGGCACCATGTAAAAACAGATAGGCTGACCCCTGCGGCGTCAGCGACACGTCAAAAAATTCGTTGTATACGGTTGAGGCCAACAGCGAATAACTGTTCCAGGCGACCTCCCGTTGTAATTCTGGTGCAGTGCCGATGCTGAAATAAGCCAGTCGCTTTTTCCAACTCTGTTGCAGCGCGGTCAGCAAATCGCCTGTGCGATACGGTTGCAAAAAGTCGAGCGTGGCTTCATCGCGATTAGCCGCGCCATAAGCAAAGCGCAGATTTTCCGTCTGCCCTGGCGGTAAATCGAGATCATGACGGATGACCATACAATACGGCATCGGTGAGTGGGAACCGCGTTTATCCTGTCGGCTGCGGCGTTGGCTGACCGCATCCGGCGCAGACGCATCCCCTGCCCCGAAAAAATCATCGGTATAGCGATAATATTCAGCCGGGGTGCCAGATAAACTGGCGAGGAAAACATCCGGTGGATACCAGTTCAGCAGTTCTGCCCGATCACGCGAAGGTGCATTCGGCGGTGTGGCCTGATGAAAACGAATCGCGGCTTCGTCCGGCTTAATCTCAATCGTGGTTTCGAACAGGCCGTTAAGGGCGCGGCGTTCTGCGTCGTAAATGGGCGCAAAGGCTCCGGTACGTATCCATTGAAGCTTCATCTGATGAATGTTGACATCCCAGTATTCATAATAACGGATGTGCTGCGGGGTGCTGCTGGTGTTTGTGACTGCGACATCCGCCAGCAGAACAGCATCGTTGCCGGGTGGCGCGTAAACCGTCCGTTTGACCTGAATATTCTGATAAGTAATTTCGGTTTCAAACGTGCCGATGCCGTAAACGCGGCTAACATCGGTTCCGGCGGGGCGATAGCGATAGGCAGTCGGCCAGCAGTCGGTGCCGTTATCAATATAGGCGTAGCCACCGACATAACTTTCCGGCGTGCGGTAATTTCTGCGGGCCTGATTGGCGACGGCCAGCGCCTGAAGTTCGCGCTGGGCATCTGGCAGAACAAGCTGGCGCTCGGCTTTATTCAATCGCAGCGATTGCAACCAGCGCCAGATGCCTTTGAGGATAATTTTCAGCGCGGCAATCAGCGTGTCGAGCTTGCTCAGTTCCAGCGAATTGTCATAATGGTTGAGGAAGATGCCACCGCGATCCGCCAGATAAGCCTGCACCACCCCATCATTCGATACCAGCCCGGTGATGCGATCATTGCCGATAATGTACCAGTGATCGCGCCGGTCAAGGTCTTCACTGTTGGCATAGCGTGCGCGGCTGTCCTGATGCTGGTCGAGGGTATAACGATAGGCAGGCAGGCCATTCTGATCGATAATCCACTCGCCAAAAACGCCGCTCCCCTGGGCAGAGGCGCTGAACACATGCGGATCGCCGATCGTTTCAGCAGGTGTCGGCGGAAGGCTTTGAATGCTGGCCTGAATAGTAAGTCGTTTGAATCTGGCGGTGAGCGCTCTCCACATAAGTCGGCTTTCCTATTCGTATGGATTACTACTTTGTCTACCCCTCCATTGTAGTGGATATTGCCCTGACGCGATAAATTCACCCTAGAACGCTGGCAGCGACTGGTTCCATCCCCTCTAGGATGGCCTGCGCAGTGTTCGCGGCGTGACTGCTGATGTTCTAACCGTGCAAGGGATGCAGCATTATGCACCCTATGGCTTGCGGTTTGGAGCGTAATCAAGCCTGGGTATGTTGTTTGGTTTCACGGGTAATATGGGGTGGGATAAACTACAGTATCTCGCCCTGTAGTTTGTGGCTAGATGATGAGTTACTGATAGGAATAATTCAAATGAATAAACAAGAGTTGGTTCAAAATATAAAAGATGCTTTTAGCGCAATCGAAGTATCGAAAAATGAAAGACTTTTCATACCTTCGGCAGACCATATTTTCGATGCACAAAGAGCAGAAGCTAAAATTCGCGAAGTGCAATGGTGGTGGGAAATACCTTTGGATGTTTTAATAGCTAATCGGGACAGAATATCTTATTTGAGCAAAGATGGGTTCCGCTTTTTGCTACCTGCTTTTTTAATTGCAGCAATAGAGCAACCAAAGCAGGTAGACGTTTTAGTAAGTAATATTATTTGGACGTTAACCCCTCCCAAAACTTCTGACATTGATAAGTACAAGAATTTTGAAACTCGTATGGCAGCATTATCTATACAACAATCTCAGGTAATTGCGAATTTTTTCCAAGAATATACGACCATATATCCAGTAGATGAATGGTCTTTCACAGAGAGTGACGAGGTTAAGATTAGCCGCGCTTATGTCTTTTGGAGGTCAAAAGCTCAACAGGCTGAGTAGCTTACTTTACTTGCAAAAATATTTTTTCGTACACCACATATCAGACAGAGATGTCACCTCGATAGACAACATCCCTGCCGCCAACAAACCTACGGATTGTACACTTGTATCCGCTTGCTCGGCACCCGCTGCGAAAGCCGCTCCATGTTGGCCCGCACCTGCGTGACAATTTCCGCTTCGTCCAGCGTCAGCAGTTGACGGTCACGCATGATGATCTGCCCATCACAGATGACCGTCCGCACATCAGTGGGCAGTGTGTTATAAACCAGACTGGCGCTGACGCTGTGCAGCAGGCTGGTGATGCAATCCGCTCATATCCAGCAAAATCACATCCGCCAGTTTGCCGACTTCCAACGCGCCGATCTGGTCAGCCATGCCCAAAGTCTGCGCACTGCCGCGTGTGGCAATTTCCAGCGCTTCGGGGATGGTCAGCACTTCCGGTGAAGCAGCCTCCTGCTTTTGCGTCAGCGCCATCAGCCGCAGCGACTCCCACAGGTCAAGCGTATTGTTGCTCACCGCGCCATCCGTCGCCAACCCCACCGGGATGCCATGTTCACGAAACGCGCGAACCGGAGCGGTACCCATCGCCAGCTTGAGATACGTCTTGGGCGCATGGGCGATACTCGCACCATGTTTCGCCAGAATCGGCATATCGTCGGGCAGAATGCCGACGCATCAGCAAATAGGCATCCAGATCAGTCTTATTTAGTTTGTATAACTTGTGCCATTAGTTACCTATGTCACTAAAGAATATGGAGTAAAATTTTAGGCTTTAATATTCAGAACCTTGTTAATCTCAACCACAATATTTAACCATGAATCCCGTACCGCTTCTTGAATCGTAAGGGACTCTATGCCTAATGATCTTATTTTTACTGGCCTACCATCTGATTTAATCCAAAGTTGCCATTCGTCAGGATGCTCCATTGCCCATAGAACTAACCTTTTAGAATGAATAATGAGTGTAATGGTATCTACAGCCAAATCAAATGTATATTGATCAGGTTTGCGTCGAGATTTTTCAATATCTGCTAAGAAACCTAGTGCTTGTGTAAATCCCTGAGAACCCGGGCTAGTGTAGGTTTCTCTATAAAAAGGAAAATCAAACACTTTGTTTTTTGATTCAGTATCAAGAAATTGAAGCAGAAAAATACGCGACCATTTTACATCAGGGTGAAATCTCTCAAATATTGGTAAGTGAGTGATAAGCTGATGGACAACAATATGGATGACATTATCTGGCGCGAGTAACCTAAACAGATTTCTACTAATTTGCTCACACTTTTGCCAATCATGGTGATAAGCTGCATCACGTAACTCAACTACATATTCAATACACTTCTGATCTAACTCCTTTGTGTTTTGTGTCATGTTAAACCTCTTTTCTTACACCTCGAGAGACAACATCCCTGCCGGAAATAACCCTATGGATTATACACCTGTATCCGTTTGCTCGGCACCCGCTGCGAAAGTCGCTCCATATTGGCCCGCACCTGCGTGACAATTTCCGCTTCATCCAGTGTCAGCAGTTGACGGTCACGCATAATGATCTGCCCATCACAGATGACCGTTTGCACATCACTGGACAGCATATTATAAACCAGACTGGCGCTGACGCTGTGCAGCGGCTGGTGATGCAGGCCGCGCATATCCAGCAGAATTACGTCCGCCAGTTTGCCCACTTCCAGCGCACCGATCTGGTCATCCATGCCCAAAGTCTGCGCACTGCCGCGCGTGGCGATCTCCAGCGCTTCCGGGATGGTCAGCACTTCGGGTGAAGCGGCCTCCTGCTTTTGCGTCAGCGCCATCAACCGCAGCGACTCCCACAGGTCAAGCGTGTTGTTGCTCACCGCGCCATCCGTCGCCAGACCCACCGGGATGCGATGTTCACGAAAGGCGCGAACCGGCGCGGTACCCATCGCCAGTTTGAGATACGTCTTGGGCGCATGGGCGATGCTCGCACCATGTTTCGCCAGAATCGGCATGTCGTCGGGCAGAATGCCAATGCCATGCGCGATGATCGTCGGCACGTCTAAAATGCCGGTCTGCTCCAATACCTGAATGGGAGTCTGGCCGCGTTTTTCCAGGCTGGCCTCAGTCTGCGCCATGATCTCCGAGGCGTGAATATGAATCCCGACATTCAGCCGTTTGGCCTGCTCGACACACGCCCGCAGATAATCATCATCGCAGGTGTAGGGCGCATGTGGGGCCATAATCGTGTGGATGCGTCCGTTAGCCGCGCCCTGCCACTCCTCCACAAAACGCGCGGTGCGGTCGATCATCTCATAACCGCTGCTGCTGAACACCGCCCAGCCGAGTAACGCGCGTGTCCCGGCTTTTTCTACTGCCTGCGCGGCTTCATCCATGAAAAAGTAATGATCCGCCACCGTAGTGACTCCGGCTTTAATCATTTCGGCCAGACCCAGCTGCATCCCCCAGTAGACATCCTGCTGTTGCAGATTGCTTTCCAGCGGCCACATATAATCGTTAAACCAGCGCTCAATCGAAACATCTTCCGCCAGTCCGCGAAAAATCACCATCGGCACATGCGCATGGGTGTTGATCAGACCGGGCATCGCCAGCAGGCCATCCGCCTCAATCACCTGCTCAAAGTGTCCCGGTTCGGCCTCACCTGTTGGTTGAATGGCTTCAATCCGGTTATCGCGAATCACAATATCATGTTGCGGCAACAGTCCAATCTGCTGGGCTGGGGTGATGGTGAAAACGGTGCAGTTGTGAATGAGCAGTGTAGACAACAGGTTTCTCCTTGATGGCTGTTCAGCGAAAATTAAGCAGCAGGAAACGCATCCCCGCCAGTATCTGATTGATGCGTGACTCACTCAGCGACCCGATATAGTCGCCCAATTGAGTCTTATCAATCGACAATACTTTTGAAACTTCGACCACGCTCTGCCGCGATAAACTGGCTTCACCGACATCGAGCAATACATTACCGGGTATACTGATCTTTTTGGGGTTCGATGTCAGCGCGCATACCACCACCGTGTGAATGCGGCTGTGGTTAAAGACATTCTCCTGTACCACCACATGCGGATGTGAAATGCCCTCCTGGGACGGCAACCAGTAGACATCGCCCTGATTGATGACCCTATCCGCTTTAGCGGTTTGTTCGGCTTCGGTTTGATCGGGATAGTCGCTCAGAAAACGCTCCATGGCCAGCTCAAACAACGCGCTTTGAGAAATGCTGAGACGGTGCGCCACAATCGCAGCCTGATCTAAAAGTGTTTTTTCCAGAGCAATCGACATTTCTATCGGGGTCACAATGTCATCACCTTTCAGCACGCGAATGCGCTGCTCACAAAAGTACACCCACTGAGTTTACCGCATGGCAGTCGATTGGACTCTGGCAATCCAGCAATGAACAGGCTATCTTCGACAGAGAAAACTTTATTTGAACAGGAATTGATTATGCTTTCTCAACGTTACCCCGCTGAGTCCCTTGAATTGGTTTCCAAAGCGGACTGGCACCCCTACCCCACTTCCCAGGAACGCGCCTTCTGGGACAATCTTCCGGATTCACTTCGGCAGGCGTGTATCCAGCGTGGTGAGGTCGCTTTGGATTACGCGTGGCCTTCGCTGCTGGCGACCCGTTTTCTGGAAGTCGCGCGCATCGGCAACCGCTACAATTATGAAGTGATTAACTTTGAACGGCGCGACCGACTGGTTGACCTGATCGTGGCGGAATGCATGGAGGGTGAGGGTCGCTTTGTGGATGCAGCGGTAAATGGCCTCTGGCTGATTTTGGAGGAGTCGTACTGGGGTTTGCCCGCGCATCTGACCATGCAGGCGGCGGGACGCGGTTTGCCGGATACGGCTGAATGCACGGTGGATCTTTTCGCCGCGGAGACCGCCGCGCTGGTCGCGTATGTTTATTATCTGCTCGCGCCGCAACTGGATGCCGTTTCGCCACTCATCCGGCCACGTATCGAGCGTGAGATTGATGAACGCATCCTGACGCCCAACCTGGAGCGCGATGATTTTCACTGGATGGGCTTCACTGATCCGGAGCGCCGCCCCAATAACTGGAATCCCTGGATTAATTCCAACTGGCTGGCCTGTGTCCTCTTAATTGAGAATGACCCTGAACGTCGTCGCGCGTCAGTCGCCAAGATCATGCGCAGTCTGGATAAATTTATCGACCCCTACCCCACCGATGGCGGCTGTGATGAAGGCCCCGGCTATTGGGATCGCGCGGGCGGTTCGCTGTTCGATTGTCTTGATCTGCTGGTGGCGGCCAGCGAAGGGCAGATTGATGTGTTTGATGAACCGCTGGTGCAGGCCATCGGCAAGTTTATTTACCGCGTTCAGATCTCCGAGGAATATTTCGTCAATTTTGCGGATGCTGCGGCCATCATCAAGCCGGATGCGGCGCTGGTTTATCGGTACGGCAAGTTCATCCATGACACGGATATGATGGCTTTTGGAGCTTGGGTGGCCCAACAGCAGCATCTGCTTAATCCGCCCATAGACGATTCCGGCAGCAGAACGCGCATCGCCCGCAGTATGGGTCGGGCATTGCCGATGTTTACGCATCTGGCGGAGATAAACGAATTCGAGGCTTACGCTCCTTTTCCGCGTAATATCTGGTTGCCCGAAATTGAGGTGATGACCGCCCGCGATGTCGGACGCTCCACAGATGGCTTTTATGTGGCCGCCAAAGGGGGTCACAATGCCGAGAGTCATAATCATAATGATATCGGTCAGTTTGTGGTCTTTATTGATGGCCTGCCAGTATTGGTCGATGCCGGTGTCGAAACCTACAGTGTAAAGACCTTCAGCGAACAGCGTTATGAAATCTGGACGATGCAGTCGGCCTATCATAACCTGCCGACCATCAACGGAATCATGCAGGCACCGGGCCAGACTTTCGCGGCTCGTGCAGCAGCGTATCACGCGGATGATGATCAGGCGGAATTACGGCTCGATATTGCCGGGGCATACCCGCCAGAAGTCGGGTTAAAAAGCTGGGAGCGCAGCATCAGGCTGCAACGCGGTCAGGGCATTACTATCGAAGATGCCTACGCACTGGAAAATCCACCGCAAAGCCTGTTTATGAGTCTGCTCACACCGTGTACTGTGGACAGCAGCCAACCCGGCAGCCTTCAATTTGGCTCACGCCTGATTCTGGATGAGCGCCAGTCAGGCACGGCCACCCTCACCTATCCGGCGGATCAATTCACAGTTGCTGTGGAAACTGTGGCTATTAATGACAATCGTCTGGGTGAAGTGTGGGGTGATAAGTTGTTGCGCGTGGTGCTGACCGCGCTCAAGCCTGCCGGCGAAGGTCGCTGGACGTTCCACATCAGCCGCTAAACATCAACTACCGAATGCGGCAGATTGGTTTTCTGCCGCAATTGGTTTTGCCCTCGATACGCCTCTTGCCTGGTGAATCAATCCACGTGAAATCTGCTGGCTTAGGTTTTTATAACCAAGTTTATAACTTTTCAGCATCTCCACCGCAGAATCGCTGTTACGCAGGCAAGCCGATTGGAAAACCGTTAGAACGCAATTTGTATTCCTGCCCCACCCTCTTAAAAATCCTGCTGTATTCCCCTTTTGATAGAGGTTATCCCCATTGATAAAGCCTTTCAAAGCGCATTAAGTCGGATAAGAGTGGTTTTCAATCAGGAGAGAAACACCCTCCATTTGCTTGAATTTGCCTCGTGCTGGACTCACTGCCACTCGAAAATTCGTTATCAGATTTAGAGGAGACAGGACATGTTCCCATTATCGTATCGCAGTCGGTCAGGCAGGTTTTTCCTGCGCATCATCCTGATTATGTTGATCGCTTTTTCTCTGGCATTGCAATCCAATGAAGCGGCGCAGGCTCAGGAACTGGTGCTGGGCTGGGGTGATCCGGGTAACGGACAGGGAGAGTTCAGTGCTGCACGCGGCATTGATATTAACGGGGCGGGTGATGTATTTATCGCTGACCGCCAGCGCAATCGCATCCTACAGTTTGACGTGGACGGTAATTTTGTCGATCAGTCACCGTTTTTCTTCGCGGGCAGCCCCAATATCACTTTTGATCAGGTCAATGATGTGGTCGTTGTGGATAACAATCTGTATGTGGCTAATGAGGACGATAACCAGATTGTCGTGCTGGATTTCAACTTTAATCCCCAGTTTACGTTTGGCACGCCATGTGTCGCGCCGGATATTCCCGGCCAGGGTTGTGTTGACCCGGATGGTGCCGGGCCGCTTGAGGTGGGCGATGGTCAGTTTAATGAAGTGGCTAACCTGGCCTATGACCCGGATGGTCGCATTATCGCTGCCGATACGGGCAATGATCGCATTCAGGTGTTTGATCTGGACGGCAATTTTCTGTTTAAATTCGGGTCTAACGGTTCTGCCAATGGGGAATTTGAAATTCCAGGCGGGATTGCCGTTGATACGGATGGCAACATTTATGTAGCAGATGGCTTTAACCATCGCGTACAGGTGTTTGATGCCAGCGGCACTTTCCTCGATTCTTTCGGCAGCGAGTGTGATATTGCATCCGGCACCGGTTGTGTTGACCCGGATGACGGTGGCCCGTTGCAACTGGGTGATGGTCAGTTTAATGTGCCGGGTGAATTAACTGTCGATCATGCCGGTAATATTTACGTGGTGGATGCTTTTAATGACCGCGTGCAGGTGTTCGATTCTGACTTTAACTTTACGCATATGATCGTCCTGCCCGATGATGCTGCCAGAGTCGCTGGCGTGGCACTTGATGGTATGGGTAGGGTATTCGTAACCACGGGGAACGCCTCTGGTACACCGGGTACCGTGCCATTTGTTGTGGGTGTCTATGAGATCGACACCGACGAAGATGGCTTGCTCGACCTGTGGGAACAGGCCGGAATTGATCTGAATAAAGATGGCGAGGTGGATCTCGATTTACCAGCATTAGGTGCTGATCCTATGCATAAGGACATCTTCGTTGAAGTGGACTTTATGGAAACGCGTGATCCTGATCCGAATGCCTTAAGTGATGTGATCCTCGCTTTTGCTAATGCGCCGGTCAGTAACCCGGATGGCAGCGACGGTATTAACCTGCATATCGAAGTGGATGATCAAGTGCCTTTCCAAAGTGAGCTGATCATCTGGGCAGAGTTCGACGTGCTGGAAGCGGTATGGTTCGGCACTGAGGAACAGCGTATCGCGGTGAATTCGACCAGCGTTCTGAACGCCAAAAATCTCGTGTACTACTATGCCATGTACATCAACAACAAATGCGGCCAGTTAAGCATGACCGACTCGACAGTCTGTGTCAGTGCCAGTGGCTCATCCGGTCAGTCCGATGGTGGTCAGAATTTCGTCATCTCTCTGGGGATGTTTACCGGGACTCGGTTGCAGGAATCGGGGACACTCATGCACGAATTAGGTCATAGCCTAGGATTGGGGCATGGCACTGTTTCTGGTGCGAATTGCCAGCCCAATTACCTGAGTGTCATGAGTTACACCTATCAGATGAGCCATATCCCGCTGGATGGCGGTGGCACGGTGCTGGATTACTCTCGCCAGCAGCTTGGCCCGCTGGATGAAAACGCGCTCGTTGAAAGCGCCGGTATTGGAGATGGCGATTTTACTGTGTTCTGGTCGCCGGATGATGGCGCGACAACCCTGAGTGACCGCGGTGACCAATCACTGGACTGGAACGGACAGACTGGCATTGAACTAGGCACGGTCGGCGTGGATATTAACAACCTGCGCGGTTCGGGTGTCAGCGCCGATAAATGCGGCGCATCCCCGAATCAAGCCTATCCGGGACGTGATGACTGGCAATCGCTGGATTATACTTTCCGCGATGATGGTGAAGGTGATGATCACCCACCGTTTGAGCCGGAAGATGATCTGACCGTGGAAGATGATCGCGATATTCAGCGCTGCCTACAGACCGGTTTTTGTGAACTGCCACCCTACGAATATGCCGCCAAGCTGATTTGCGGTGTCCAGAATAACCCTGAGGATATGCGTCTGGCTTCCGGCTTCTATGCCAGCACGATCAACATCCATAATCCCAACGACGCGCAGGTGCGGTTCTTTGTCAAACTGGCGTTGACCTACCCGCCGGAGGAACAGGCCGCTGGTGAGATCGTGCCTGATGGCATCTACAGCCTGCGCTACGATGAAGCGCTCTCGGTCGATTGTAACAGTGTGCGCCGTTCCCTGTTCGGCGGTGAATTACCCGCATCGTATATCGAAGGTTTTATCGTTATTCAAAGCCAGCAAAGTCTGGACGTGACGGGTGTGTATACCACCAGCGGAGTCACACGCAGTGGTAAGCCGACCGGTTCACCGAGTATCGATGTTGAGCCGATTGCTGAACGCATCCGCGAAGCTGCTGCTGATCTGGAAGTGGTAAAAACAGTTGATCTGCCGCGCAGTGTCAACAGTACCAACGTGGTGCACTATACCGTTCAGGTGACCAATGATGGCCCCTCCCCTGCCGAGTCTGTGGTGGTGACAGACACGCTGGCTGTGCAACCCGGTGCATTAGTTGCGGTGATTGAGAATTCATTTACCGCAACTCACGGCACAGGCTGGGTCATTCAGAATCAGAGTCCGAGTGGGATGACACTGGAAGCCGCTATTCCTGAATTGGCAGTCGGTGAATCCGCCGTGTTCGAGTTCAATGTGATTGTAATGCTCGACCCGAATCAACTGGCGGCACATCTGGTCAATACCGCCGAAGTCGAGAGCGCGACAGCGGATTTGAATCCGAGTAATAATCAGTCGGTGGTGGACTCTCAGCTTCGGCTGCGCATACCGGGTTAATCGGTGAGCGTTGTGTTTCACTAAAGGCTTATCCCATAAACGGCCTGCTCTGTTTTAGAGCAGGCCGTTTGGATTAAAGCGATTCTTCGCCCAGAGAATCAATCACATCAGACCGGCGATGAGGGCCATTCCAGCGGATATCCGGCACGAGATTGGATTGATAGCGCAGGATACGCTCCCGATGCGGCACCAAATCTTCCAGCATGAGGCTAATCTCGGCTTTTATATCCTGCGTTGGTTGATAACCCAGATCCAGCAAATGCTGACGGTCAGGATTGTAATAGTGATCTTCCTGCTCTGTGCGCGGATTATCATAATGCTGAATGCCCACTGTTAAGCCCGATTGTGCCGCTACTTCCTGAACCAGCAGCGCCAGCTCTGTTACCGAATAGCAATTCTCAAACTGATTAAAGACGCGATATTCACCTGCCTCAGGTGGGTTTTCCAGCGCTAATGCCAGACATTGCATCGAGTCGCTTAATGGCAAAAATCCGCGCTTTTGCTGCCCCTTCCCAAACAGGGTTAATGGGTGGCCGATGACGGCCTGACAGCAGAAGCGGTTGATGGCTGTCCCGAAACACTGGTCAAAATCCAGCCGACTGCGCAGGCGCGGATCATCACCCATCGCGTCGATGCGTGTGCCGAACACGATGCCCTGCATGACATCTGTCGCCCGAATGCCCCAGATGCGTGAGGCAAATAATGTATTAGCGGAATCGTGTGCTTTGCTGAGATGATAAAAGCTGCCGGGTTGGCGCGGGAACGGCAGACGATCCTGCCGGCCACGAAATTCCAAGTCAAAGAAGCCTTCAGGAATATCGACATTCGGTGTGCCATACTCGCCCATCGTGCCCAGCTTCACCAGATGCGCGTGGGGGCACACTTCCTGAATCGCCCACAGCAGATTGAGATTGCTGGTGATATTATTCTGCTGTGTCCAGACACTGTGTTTCTGGTCAAGCATGGAGTACGGTGCGGATGGCATTTGCCCCAGATGAACAATCGCGTCGGGCTGAAACGCATCCAGAAAGTTTCGTAATTTTGGGTAATCGCACAAATCCTCAACCCTGAAATCGAGCTGCTGGTTGTAGGTTTCGCGGAAAGCGGCCAGGCGTTCTTCATAACTAGAGACGGGGATTGCACTGTCGCTGTAGACTTCAGCCACCCACTGGCGGCGCAGCAGGAGATCACTGCCTGCGATAATATGGCCGCGTGCTGTCAGGTACTGTGCCAGTGGCCAACCCAGATAGCCATCAATCCCTGCGATAAAAACCTTCATCCTGTTTCCTCTTGTTTTGTGAGCCACTTTTCAACAATAATTCAACGTGTTAGATGATAAGTTTATCAACCATAAATTGAAAGTAACATCATCTATAATTTCACTATTGCTTGAAGCTGTAAACGCGATAATCTGTATAGCAAAACATTGTATAGCAACAGGCCAGTCAGTGGCAGAAATTCAGAGACGACATTGGTTATACAACACGAAGCACGTGAAGAAATCGCCCTGCTCTACCAGGTTAGTAAGGACGTCAACCAGGCCGCCAGCATGGACGAAGTGCTGGTCGCAACCAAAGCCCTCTTTCCCGATCCGATTCTGGTCTCGATTTTTGCCTGGGAGCATTATGATTTCAGTCAGGCTAAATATTTGTTGAGTATTTGCTCAACGGATCCTAAACTGCCCCCAGGTACACGCCTGCCGCGTATGATTCTTTCTGGTGCATCCAAGCTTGTGGGCCCGGAGATACTGACGGCTAATAATGTCTTCGGCCCAGAGTGGGTCAATCGGTCGGAGGTGGATTTTGCACGATTCTTTAACCTGTATTCCATTGCTTATACTAATCTGTTCCAAGGCAATCGTATTCAGGGGCTGTTTTCTATTGCCAGTTACGAGCCCTACCACTTCAACGCGCAGGAAATGCGGCTGATGGCCGCCGCAGCGGGTTTGACCGCTGCGGCACTGGAACGTTTCCGGTCGCAGCAGGCCGCAGTTGAAGCCCGTGAAGAGCGCGAGCAGTTGTATGAAGCCAGCCGGGCCATTAACGCCGCCAGCACATTCCAGGAAATTCTCAGAGCGGTGGAGCACATTGCCTTCGACAATGGTGTCTATTATTTGTATATCTTTGAGAATTTTAACTATTCTACTGCCAATTATATTGAAACGGTTGCGACTGGCGAAAATCGCTTTATGCGTGAAGGGACGCGTATCCCGCTGAGTGAACTGCCTTTTCTGAAAAAAAATCCCCGTCCGGGCTTGTGGGCCTATGAGGATGTGGCGAATCACCCGGAACTGGACGCTGTGACCAAAGCCACGATGCTGGAACAGGGTGTGAGATCGAATCTGCGCTTCGGCCTGTTCTGGGATAAACGCCAGTTGGGTGCCTTTGGTGTGGATCACGACTGGGCTAAAGTTTACACAGAACGTGAAATACGCATGATGACCGCCATGGGCGAGCTGGTTTCCGCCGGGATGGAGCGTATTCGTCTGCAACGTGAAACACAAAGCGCTCGTGAAAAAGCGGAACGGCTGGCCGCCCAGGCGCAGCAGTTAGCCGCTTTGGAGGAGCGTACCCGTCTGGCACGTGAGCTGCACGACTCTGTGTCGCAGGCACTCTATGGCATTGGTCTGGGGGCGCAAACTGCAAAGCTGTTTCTGGATAAAGATCCGCGGCGGGTTCGTGAATCGGTGGAGTATGTGCTGTCACTGGCTGAGGCTGGATTGGCCGAGATGCGGGCTTTGATCTTCGAACTACGGCCAGAGTCGCTGGAGAATGAAGGTCTGGTGGTCGCTCTGGTCAAACAGAGTGCATCATTGCAGGCGCGTCACCATATTAAAGTGCGTCTGGATTTGTGCAACGAACCAGCATTGGTGCTGTCGGATAAAGAGAGCCTTTATCGGGTAGCCCGTGAAGCCTTACACAATGTGGTCAAACACGCCAACGCCACTAAAATCGACCTCAGATTGATCTGTAAGGATGGGCAGCTTCATCTGCATGTGATTGATGACGGGGTTGGATTTGAAACACAACGAGATTTCCCCGGTCATCTGGGGTTGCAGTCCATGCATGAACGCGTTGCTCAGTTAGGCGGCATGCTCAGCATCATAAGCACTATTAATGAAGGCACGCACCTGAGTGTGTGTTTACCCTTGTAGAAGCGCTGTTGATTATTCCCGACGCGCTTCTTCCTTCGGCATTTCCACCAGACCGATGCTGGTGGCATAGAGTGCTGCCTGGGTGCGGCTGCTCAGACCCAGTTTACTCAGAATGTTGCTCACATGAGTTTTAACCGTTTTTTCGCCAATGACCAGTTGGTGCGCAATCTGTTTGTTCGCCAACCCCTGCGCCAGTAAACGCAGCACATCGACTTCACGCTCGGTCAGCTTCTCAGGTGATTCTGGCGCGCGGATTTCACGCATCAGACGGGCAGCCGCCTTCGGGGATAACTGTACCTGACCCTCAAAAGCTGCTTTGATGGCGCGGATCAACTCTGGCCCATCCGTATCTTTCAGCAGGTATCCTGTCGCACCAGCGCGGATCGCGCCAACAACCGAGTTGTCTTCCAGCACACTGGTCAGTGCAATCACTTCGGTTTCTGGCATTTCCTGACGAATAATCGTCGTCGCTTCAACGCCATTCATCCCCGGCATCAGCAAATCCATAAGAACCACATCTGGCCGAAGCTGGCGCACCATCTCAATCGCCACCAGCCCATTTGAGGCTTCGCCGATCACATCAAAATCGGGTTCGCTCTGGAGAAACATTTTTAACCCCTGGCGAACAACCGCATGATCATCTACGAGTAACAATCGAATTTTCATCCCAATTCATCCCTGTTTACCGCTATATAAGCTGTACTCTATCATCAACTTTACACGCTAAAACCCTAAATGTATCCGTCAAAAGGCGGAAATGTACGTTAATGTATTAACTTTCGGTCTTAAGGGAAAGAGCCAACTAGGCCAAATGGCCCAGAATGAATAGGAATGTCAGAAAATGGGATATACCTGTCTGACCCATTCGAGACATTTCTGGCGCATGTTAACATTATAACAAAGAGAATTAACATGCGGAGGTGTTAAATTGGCTAAAAAAATTGCTGTTCTTCTGACAAATGGATTCGAGCAGGTCGAGATGACCGAACCCAAAAAAGCGCTCGAAAATGCCGGTATGCAGGTGGAACTGATTTCGCCCGAAACCGACACGGTTCGCGGTTGGGATCATGATCACTGGGGCAAAGAATTTAAAGTCGATGTTCCTTTAAATCAGGCCAATCCGGAAAATTATGATGGTTTAGTTTTACCAGGAGGCGTTATGAATCCCGATAAACTTCGTCGCGATGAGAACGTACAGCGCTTTGTGCGTCACTTTTTCGATGCAGGTAAACCCGTAGGAGCCATCTGCCACGCACCCTGGACTCTGATTGATACGGGTGTGGTGCGTGGTAGGCGCTTGACCTCCTACCATAGCCTGCAAACTGACCTGAAAAACGCCGGAGCAGTCTGGGTGGATGAAGAAGTTGTCGTGGATAATGGGCTGGTGACCAGCCGTAACCCGGATGACTTGCCCGCTTTCAACAGTAAGATTATCGAAGAATTTCGTGAAGGTGTTCATGAAAACCAGCACAGTTAATGATTTTCGGGAGAGCGCTCATGGCTTTGAAAATCTGGAGTGATCGTGTCAATCGTTTGATTGAAAGCTCAGATGCTTTTCGTGAAGCCAGTCTCAGTGTGTCCCGCAGCCTGCATAGTGAATTGCTGAAACAGGGTGAAGATGCCCGTGAATTAGCAGATGTTTTACACGGTAAACAGCTTGGTCATCCACTCCACGCTGTGCTGACCGATGTGACAGTCAGTGCGTGGGTGTTGGGTACGCTGTTTGATATGTTGGCTATATTGCCGGGAACAAGAAATATCCGCCAGTCCGGCAACAACCTGAAAGCACTGGGAACGCTCAGCGCGGTGCCCACTATGCTGTCTGGAATCACCGATTATTCCGCCATCAAACAGGATGCCGCCAGTTATGGTGCAGCACATGGCTTGTTGAACGGCGTGGCCTTCATCTGTTATCTGCTGTCCACCCTGGCTGGATGGCGCGGCAAAACCCAGACCAAGCTCGTTTTTTCAGTGCTGGGGGTCAGTTTGGTGACCCTTAGTTCCTGGCTGGGTGGCGATCTGGTTTATCGCCAACGCGTGGGTGTGAATCATGCGCCTGAAGATGGCCCGGAGGAATGGACAGAGGTGCTGGCGGCAAAGGATCTGAAAGCTGGCGAATTAAAGCGCGTCGAACTTGAGGATGCCGCAGTATTACTCTATCGCGAAGGCGATGAAATTTTCGCCCTGAACGCGGTTTGCAGCCATGCAGGTGGCCCATTGGACGAAGGCAAGATCGTCAACCAGCATTGTGTGGAATGCCCCTGGCATCAATCGGTGTTTGACCTGCATGATGGTCATGTGGTTCACAGCCCGGCGACAGTCGATCAGCCCCGTTATGAAGTGGCCGTGCGCAATAACCAGATCGAAATCCGGCGCTTGCCTGTAGAAAAAATCACGCAAGCGGCGGAAGCATAATCTAGTCCGGGAGTGTGGCGAAATAGCTGTACCCGAAAAAATCACCCTGCCGGATGAGTTGAGTCAACTCGGCTTTGGATGCCCATTTCCAGGCGGCCACTTCTGGCCCCAGAATAGGCTCGCCAATTGATTGCCTCGAAACTTCGGCTAACCAGATATGTTCAATACGATGATCGGTTTTAAGCTGGGCAAACTGTGAGAGAAGAGCGAAGTCTAATTGCAGACCTAATTCTTCTCTCACTTCGCGGATAGCGCCTGCCACGCTCTCCTCACCCGCCAGCACATAACCCGCTGTGGTCGCCCAAACGCCGGGGCTGGATACATGCTGGAAAGATCGCTGCTGCACCAGATATTGCCCGACTTCATTTCTGATCCAAACCTGAACAGCCAGATAATATTCATTGGGCGGTAACTTTGTCCCTCGCGGGACAATACGACCGGTGCGCCTGCCGGTTTCGTCAAACACATCATTCATTTCCATGTGTCAGGCCTTTTTCTGACTATTGATGACCCGATCCACAAATTCCCCGGCCAGCCCGGTATACTGCTTCGGGTCAAGCAGCGAGTCAATTATTTCAGGGTTGATATGTGCCATGACTTCGGGATTCTCTTTTAACACGTCCCCAAAAGAACGCTGCTGGTCAAACGATGCCATTGCCGCTTCGTAGATAATATCGTGTGCCGGTTGGCGTCCCACGTGCTGCCCCAACGCCAGCATCACCCGTTCGGCCAGAATCGAGCCGCGGGTCACATCCAGATTGCGCGTCATGTTGGCTGGATAGACAATCAGGCCGCTGATCACGCGCCGGGTTAATTCCAGCGCGGCGTGTGTCATGATGCACACTTCAGGGATATACGCCCATTCCATCTGAAAGCTCGACCAGTCGCGCTCATGTTCATGCAGCATAGCATCCATCGCGGTAGTGGCCTGCGTGCGCGTCAAGCGTGCCAGCGCCAGAATCGCCTCGCACAGCATGGGGTTGCGCTTCTGCGGCATAGTGCTGCTGCCCACCTTCCCCATTTCAAATGGTTCTTCCACTTCGCCAAATTCCAGCTTTTGCAGGTCGATCACTTCATGGGCGATCTTACCCATTGTCGCGCAGATCATCGTCAGGACGCTGGTAAATTCCGCGAAATTATCGCGGGCGGTATGCCATGCGATTTCCGGCACATTCAGCCCAAGTTCGGCCATCAGCCGCGCATTAATTTCGATCCCATTGGCGCTCACACTGGCAAGTGTGCCGACTGCCCCACCGAACTGCCCGGTCAGTACGCGAGGTTTGCTTTCTGCTAAACGCTGCTGATGCCTTTTCAGTTCCGCCACCCACACCGCCACTTTGAAGCCAAAGGTAATTGGCAGGGCTTGCTGGCCGTGCGTGCGTCCGGCCATGACTGTATCGCGATGCTGCGCGGCTAAATCCGATAAGCTGATGATCAGGCTTTGAAGCGTGTTTTCAAATAATGGAAACGCTTCCTGAATTTGCAGCACAATCGCGGTGTCCATCACATCCTGAGTGGTGGCCCCCCAATGGACATAACGTCCGGCCTCACCGTCGCATAATTCCGAAAGCTGCCAGATGAGCGCGACCAGCGGATGCACAGTTTTATCCACGCCGCGCTTGATGGCTGCGACATCTATCAGGCTGGCCTGTGCTTTACGCGTGATTTCGGCTGCGGCCTCGGTCGGCACCAGTCCGAGTGTCGCCTCAGCCCGGGCCAGCGCGGCTTCATAATCCAGCCATTTTTGCAGCAAATTGGCATCATCAAAAACGGCGCGCATCTCCGGGGTGCCATACAGGTCTTTGAAGAATGCGGAGTCAATCACATGGGAAGCCATAAATTTATCCTTGTTTAAGCAGTGATGTTGCTGGCAAAATGCCCATTTTCCCACTAAAACGCCAATCGGCAAAATGCTGATGGATTTAGAACAAATCAGCGGTTTGGCTGGCTACTAAATGAACCATATTTGTTATATTATGTACTCATCGTGGACTTGAAATTATGATCAGGGATTGAATGAACTTAGAAGATGTTGCCAGAGAAGCGGGTGTCTCCCGTGCTACAGTATCGCGTGTGCTCAATAACGAACGCTCCGTCAGCGATAAGACCCGGACACACGTTTTAGAAGTGGTCGAACGTCTCAATTTCAGCCCTAATCACGCTGCCCGAACCCTGGTGACCCAACGATCCGATATTATCGGCATCGTCATTCCCGATTATGCGAATGTGTTTTTTGGCGATAGCTCCTATTTTCCCATGCTGCTGCAGGGCATTGTCGAAACTACCAATGCGCTGGATTACAGTATTCTGCTGTCGATCAGCAAGCGCAACGAAAACCGTGATCATTTCGCCCAGCGGATTATCCGTAATCGCATGACGGATGGTCTGGTGATCGCTTCGATCAAGAATGATGACCCGCTGCTTGAGCGCCTGATTGCCAATACCCGCTGCTTTGTGATGGTGGAGCGTCCTCTGCGCAACAGCGACAGATTCAGTTATGTCACCTCCGATAATATTCAGGGGGGGTATATTGCCACGCAGCATCTGATTAAATTAGGTCGGCGGCGCATCGCCCATATTACGGGTCATGTGACTATTGCGGACGCGCAGGATCGGCTGGAAGGTTATAAAAAGGCCCTGACAGAAGCCAATATCCCTTTTGATGCTGACCTGGTTTATGAAGGCGAGTTTAGTCATCATCATGGCTATGAGGGTGCTAAATCCCTGATGGCACACAAGCCCGATGCGATCTTCGCCGCGTCGGATACGATTGCCCTGGGGGCGATACAGGCTATTGAGGAAGCGGACTTAAGTGTTCCTCGTGACATTGCGATTGTTGGTTTTGATGATCTGGACGAAGCGTCCAAGTCCAAACCGCAGTTGTCCACCATTCGCCAGTTGGTGCGCCAAAAAGGTGCTGCTGCCGCTAATCTGCTGATTGATATGATTAAAGGTGATAGTCCTGAACCACGCCAGATCGTTCTCCCAACTGAACTGGTGATTCGTGAGTCATGTGGAGCGCAGTCGGCATAAGCTGGCGAGAGACTCCTACAGATTGCGCAGACGTGGATCAAGCACATCGCGCAGGCCGTCGCCCAGAAAGTTAAAGCCAATCACGCAGAAGGTGATCGCCAAACCGGGGAAAATGCCCATCCATGCCGACTGGCGGAAAAAGCTGCGCCCTTCGGATAACATGCGCCCCCAGCTTGGGTCTGGTGGCTGCGTCCCCAGGCCGAAAAAGCTCAATGCCGCTTCCGCCAGAATCGCGAAAGACAGACTCAGCGCGACTTCGATAATGATCGGCGCGAGGATGTTGGGGAAAATATGGCGGATCAGAATATGCGAATCGCTGGCCCCTAACGCTCTTGCCGCCAGGATAAATTCATCGTTTTTGACCGAAATCACCGCGCCACGGGCAATCCGCGCAAAAATGGGAATATAGACAATGCCAATCGCGATCATGGCATTAATTACCCCTTTGCCCAGAATCGCCATCACCGCCAGCGCCAGCAGCAGTGTCGGGAAGGCAAACAGCACATCCATCGAGCGCATGATAATTTCATCGACAGTACGCCGTCCATAACCGGCAATCATGCCCAAGGCCGTACCCGCAGTCCCGGCAATGCTCACCGCGATCACGCCGACCATCAGCGAAATGCGTGCGCCGTGCAGAATGCGGCTGAAAATATCCCGTCCGAAGTCATCCGTGCCCATCAGATATTGAGCGCTGGGCGGCGCGAATACATCGGTATAGTGCATGTCATTGGGATTATAGGGGCTGATGCTGCCGCCAAAAAAGGCCAGAAACACCAGCGTCAGGATGATAATCGCCCCAACGGTGCCGACCTTGTGACGCAGAAAACGCCGTAAAAATTCGCGCAGGGCATTAGGCCGACTCGCCGTTTCGTGCGCACTGAGTTGTGACAAAGGGCTGGTTAATTCGCTCATAGTTTCCCGTTTCCCGGCTCACAGCCTGATCGTCTAAGCATGTTCAATGCGCGGATCCAGCAAAAAGTAGAGCATGTCGATCACAAAATTAATCGACGTGACGATAATCGCAATCACCAGGACAGTGCCTTGCAGCATCGAATAATCACGATCCAGCACAGCATCGAGCGCTAAACGACCCAGCCCCGGCAGCGAAAAGACGATCTCGATAACGACGACCGAACTCATTAACGCCGCCACCTGCAAGCCTAAAATGGTGACAATCGTAATCAGCGCGTTTCTTAAGGCATGACGCCGCAGGATCACTCCCTCACGCAGACCTTTCGCCTGTGCCGTGCGGATGTAGGGCTGTGCCAGCACCTCGACCATTGCGCTGCGAATAAAGCGCATCTGGATCGCCCCGCTGATCAAGCCCGCTGTCACCGCTGGCAGAATCATGTGCGCCAGCCAGTCCCCAAAATTCTCGGTAAATGGCGTGTAGCCGCTGGGTGGCAGCCAGCTTAATGTCGTCGAAAAAATGAGCACCAGCAGAATACCGATCCAGAAATCCGGCATGGCGATCCCCAACTGGCTGATAAGTGAGGCCAGCATATCGACCAAACTGCCGGGTTTCAGTGCCGCTATAATCCCCAGTGGGAAAGCCATCAGCATACCAATCGTCACGGCCATCAGCGCCAGTTGCAGCGTAACGGTCAGACGTTGTGTGATCTGTGGGGTAATTTCCTGGCCGGTCATAAGACTATAGCCCAGATTGCCCTGCGTCAGGTTGACCAGCCACGAGCCATATTGTTCTAAAATCGGGCGGTTCAGTCCCAGACGTTCGCGGCGGGTTTCGACCAGTTCATCGGTGGCCTGCACTCCCAGCGAAATCCGCGCCGGATCACCCGGCACCAGTTGGATAATGAGAAAGGTAATCAGCGTCACGCCGAGGATGACGAATACTGCGAATACCAGCCGCTGGAGAATATATTGAAAATTCATAATTTTGAGTCACAAACTGCTTTGAGCGGACTTTAAGTTTTGTTCTCAAATAATCCGGTTCGGGACGAAGCAGCGCCTCGTCCCGATTGGTTTATAACTTTAGCTTTCCAGCCACACTGTCCAGAAGTTCACAGCAGAGTCTGGCCTTACGGTGAAGCCCTTCACGCTGGGTGACCAGGCTTTGACTTCACTCTTGGCATACATATAGATGTACGGTGCCTCATCGACCAGGATTTTGTTGGCCTGTTCGTAGACTGCGTAACGTGCATCAAAGTCTTCGATTGTCCGGCCTTCATCCACCAGCGCATCAAATTCTTCGTTGCTGTAACCGGTGAAGTTGAAGGTCTGGCCGGTGCGATGTTGCAGATAGAAATAATCTTCCACATCGGTCAGGCCAAGCCAGCTCAGCATAAAGGCATCATACTCACCATCAGCTTGCCGCTGTAACCATTCGCCAAATTCAACCGCGTCAATTTCGACGGTCACGCCGATTTCAGCCAGTTGCTGCTGGACGATCTGCGCTGCGCGGATAGTTTCCTCGAAGCCAATCGCCGGCATGATCTGCATGGTGAAGCCATCGCTATAACCGGCTTCGGTCAGCAGTTCACGCGCACGATCAAGGTCACGGTCATAGGGTGAATAGGAGAAATACCACGGTGTACCGCTGGCGGTGGGCCCCTGAATGGGCTCGCAGATATTGAAGAAGGCAAATGCACAGATCACATCGCGGTCAATGGCATAAGCCAGCGCCTGCCGTACACGCACATCATTAAATGGCTCACGGTTCAGGTTCAGACCGAAGTAATCATAGGACAGGCGTGGCGCGGTTTCGACCACGACATTCGGGTCACTTTGCAGTGCTTCCAGATTCTGCGGGGCAATGGTGAAAATCCAGTCGACCTCGCCACCCTGTAAAGCCAGTTCGCGGGTCGCATCATCGGTGATGGGGGTAATGATGATCTCATCCAGATACGGCAAACCTTCTTGCCAGTAATTCTCGTTGCGGGTCAGCACCAGACGGATGGTGCCTTCGACTTCGGAAATCACAAATGGGCCGCTGCCGATAGGAACGGCAATCGTGCCATCTTCGGCGACACTTTCGCTCGCCATCACGCTGGTGGATTTGGAAGCCAGCGAAGCCGGTAAATTGGCAATCGGTGTTTCGGTGGTAATGGTGACGGTATACGGGTCAATCACTTCGATGACCGTCCCTGCCCCACCCACACGGAAGGCATTGCCGGAGCCCATTTCAGGATCGATCAGCCGATCGAGCGACCACTTCACATCTTCAGCGGTCAGTTCACGACCATTGCTGAACACGACATCATTGCGCAGGTTAAATGTCCAGGTCAGCCCATCTTCAGAGCGTTCCCACGTTTCAGCCAACCACGGGATGAGATTGGTGTCGTCATCAAAAAAGGTCAGCGATTCCAGCACATTATTCAAAACCTGGAAGGTCGCTTCTGAGCTGGCAACATGAGGGTCAAGACTTTCCCAACTGGCCTGCCACGCCGCGCGGAGTGTTCCGCCTGACTGTGGCTCGGCATCCTGGGCTAACAGCGTCATGGGTGACAGTGTCAGTATGAATAATGACACCAGGAGCAAAATTTTTCTCATGGTCATTCTCCTAATTTATATACAAAACATTTTGGCCTAACACGCAGCCCATTAAATGAACTGCGATAAAACCCGTTTTAAAGTTGTTCTGTCTGGAAGCGCGCCGCTTCATCACGCAAAAGTGTCAGATAATGAGTGATCTCAATATCACCCATGCGCGTCAGAGGGGCTTCAATACTTAAAGCCGCAATGATCTCTTTACGCCGATTCATCAGCGGCACTGCCAGCGCACACGCCCCGACATCAATCTCGCCTTTGGAAACCGTATAACCATCCTGGCGTACCCGGTGAAGATTTTCCCGCAATTGATCAAAATCGCTGATGGTCGTTGTCGTATAATTTTCCAGCGGGAATTCAAGGTAATTTTCCCACTCATCTTCCGGCAAAGCCGCCAGCAGAATCCGTGATGAGGCCCCGGCATGTAACAGTTGCGTGCGCCCCTGCTCAATGCTGACACGCAGCGCATACTGCCCTTCGATGCTTTCGATACAGACTACGCGTTTGTTAATCAGCCGCATCAGCGAGACACTTTCGCGCACTGCTTTCGCAATTCGCTGCATACCCGGCAAAGCCATCAGACGAATATCGCGGTTATTTTTCAGCGCCAGACGGCTAAGTCGCAGGAAATTTAACCCCAGTTGAAAATCATTGTGGGTCTTATCGATAAAGCCGCGTTCCTGCAATTCCTTCACCAGCCGGTAGGCGGTGCTTTTGGGCAGATCCAGCTCCTGAGCGATCTCGTCAATCGACAACTTCTCACGACCATCCTCAAACAGCAACAGAATATCCAGCACCCGATGTATTACAGAATTTGATTGCACTTCAAAAATCTACTTAAATTTCACTATATGATAAAGGTTTCTCACTATATAAGAATAATACCGTGCATTCTTATGAGATGCAAATTTGTATTCAGCGAATTTAATCAAAAACTTGACAGTCACCCCAAAAGTCATAAAATTACTTCGATAACGAAATATTCTTCAACGAAATGATTATGGATTAATGAAGGGTGCTTTTCCCTCTATGGCACACGACGCAACTCCTGCCAGCGAAGCCATTCACAAATTTCTGATTATTCACCGGCACTTACGCCAGCACGCCCGTACGATGGACAGCCAGGGCATTGGCCCACGGCAGTTTGCGGTGCTGCGCTTTTTGTCCGAAGACGGCCCGGCGACAGTCAGCCAGATTCAGGAGCATATGTACACCAGCGCCAGCACCGCTTCAACCATCATTTCGCAGCTTGATGAAGTGGGTTATGTCAGCCGCGCCCGGTCGGAGGAAGATAACCGGGTCGTCATTGTCGCGCTGACAGCAGAAGGTGAAAAAGCAGTCGAAAACACCCGCGTGGCTGGCATCGCGCTGTTAAGGCGCAGGCTCAAGGCTTTACCGGAAGACCGCGTACGCCGCATTGATGAAGCACTCGCAGATATCATCGAACTGATGGAGGTCACTGACACCGAATGAA
>JBBSQD010000033.1:0-33328 GCA_038258185.1 Aggregatilineales bacterium
ACCTTCGCGCAGATGAAAAGTGAATTCTGTACCCTCGTCGTTAAACTCAAAGCTTTCCGCGACATTAGGGATCACTTCCTGCCATTCCGTATCCCAGCGCACCAACTGATCATAGCCGACGGTACGTTGCAACCAGATATGATCAGTGCCGCCGCGCAGGCCAGTGCGCCATGTGCCACCGTACAGGCCAACACGCTCATACGGTTCTACAACCAGCGGATTAGCCGGTAAACGCTCCTCGACCGGCGGCAAATTGCCAGCGGCAACCTGGTCAGCGAGATCAGGCGCTTCGGAATATGGCCCTTGAGCCACTACCGAAAAGCCTGTAAACAGGGTTAACATCAAAACAACAAGAAACACATTCAAAGAAAAACGCTGTCGAAAAAACATATTTCGTTTGCCTCCTAAAGCAAATCAATCTATTCAAAATTATTCTTGCGCCAAACAACTACCCATACACACTCCTTTAAATATTTGAAAGACTTAACTGCGGTCCAAAATTTCCATAGGCCACATTCAGTGAATCCGTTACAAACTGGGATGCGTTTTTTAATTCCTCAATGACACGTTGCTGATTATCACCCGTAAAATCAGCGTCAGGCATCCCCACGCCCATAGCCGCCCAATTCTCATTATCCGGGCCAAAAACGGGCACAGCCATTGACCGCCACCGACCATCAGGGGTCAGGTCAAAAGTAATGCCCTCTTCACGGATATGCCCCAATGCGGACTGCATCGCTTCGAGGCTATCGACATGCGGCCACTCGGCACCGGGCATGCTACGCGCGGCAACCACTTCGCCCAATTCATCGTCATCCAGAAATGCTAACAGGATTCGCCCGGTACACATGTTGTAGGGGGACTTTTTCTCACTGAGGTTCGCTTTTACCTGAACATCGGGATTGGCAGCCGCATTGGCAATGTGATAGCGATAGGCACCGCGCAGAACAGATACAACAACCGTCTGCCGAATGCGTCCTGCGAGGCGGTCTACGCCATGCTGCGCGATGAGATGGAGAGTCAATTCTTTTGTTTGTCGTTCAGTGAGTTGAACAAGTTTAGGGCCAAGCTTATACAGCCCCTGATCCGTACGCGCGATAGCGTCGAGGTTTTCTAAACTTTTGAGGATATTATGCAGCGTGGTCTTTTGAAGCTCTAAAGCGTCGGCCAACTCAGTTAAACTCATTTCGTTTTGACTGAGAAGCGTCAACGCAGCAAAAGCACGATCTAATACCTGAATCATAATTTATATTTCTTATCTTCTAAATGAACTAATTCAATAATATTGAATGCATTCTATAATAATGCACATAGTATAACTTGTTTTTTGTCTAAGGCAAATTTTTATTCAATATCATTGGACATAAAAGCGCTCAAACTCAGCAACTTTGTTTTTAAGGAGAATTAACACGCGGTGGTGAAACACATGCTCTATAAAAACAACGGAATCACCCCCAGATGAGGCAATCCCGTAAATTTACGATGCAACCATACAATTGTGGCTAGACCTAAGCGTCATTCAAGCGAATCACCTGACCGCTGGCGGCAGATTCGTAACTGTTAAACACCAGTCTGGTGGTCTTCAGATTATCCGCGCCAGTCGTTTCGGCTTTTTCACCGCGCAAACCCGCAGCAATATTTGCCTGACAGGGCACTATACTGGAATGAACGAGGTCATACGCAGGGTCTGCCCAGGCATAACGCGGTGGTTTGTGCTGCACAGCCAATGTCCCTGCGTGGGTCGTCTCCCGAATCCAGCAATCCGGCCCAAGTTCGAGAAAACCCTCTGCGCCTTCTACCTGAATATAAGTTTCGGGGAAACGATCATGCTCGCGTTTTGACGCATAACTCATCTCGCAGACGACAGTTAGGCCCTCCCCCATCGTCATCACAACCGTCGCGACATCTTCACCTTTAATATCCACATGCACACGGGCGGTCTGGCAATACAGAGTCGCGGCTTCGCCAAACAGATAGCGCGCCACATCAAGGATATGGCTGCCGATGTCCGTCAGAATGAATTGATCCAGGTCTTTCAAAAACGGCTGATTTTCAAACACCGGAAAACTATTGCGATAATCAATGTTTGCCCGGAATGGTTTGCCGATGCGCCCGCTATCCAGCGCTGCCTTGAATTGGCGGATAGGATACTGCCAGCGCCAGTTTTCATTAATAAACAGCGGCACATTCGCGTCCGCACACACCTGCACCAGTTGTTCAGCTTCGACCAGTGTGGGCGCCATCGGTTTCTGGCATACCACCGCTAACCCGCGCTCGGCACTCATTTGCGTAAAAGGCAGATGCGTTTCCACGTTGGTACAGATATCGACAAAATCAAGCTGTTCATTTTCAAACAACGCAACCGGATCATCATAAACATGCGGGATATTAAACTGCGCGGCTAATTTTTCAGCCTTATCTATGGTGCGGTTATACAGTGCGACACACTCCACATTTTCAACTTCCATCCAGCCTGCAAGCTGGTAATAAGACCAGAAGCCTGTGCCAAACAGCGCAAAACGCAGCAGTTTCTTTGAGTTTTGAGTCATGGATTAATCCTGAATATATTTTCGTAAATAATCTATACTTTGCTCCACCCAGGCCTGTTCTTTAGCGAGGGTCGCTGCGCTGTTGCTTTCAGGTGAGGGCCACAATTCCAGAATCGCATTAAAGTCACCACCCTGATCTCGCAAAGCTTGGAGCAACCAGGGCACATCCAGCATACCTTGTCCAGCCGGTGTCCCGGTAATATGAAAGCCCATATTATGATCCAAGCGACTAATCATAAAATCCTTCACGTGAAGATTGACCACATACGGAGCCAGTGTAGCCACTACAACCCGCGGCCCCTCGAGTGAACCAAATGAGTTCACGGTATCGAGGCACACCCCCACCCAGGGGCTATCAATCTGCTGAATGATGGATGCCAGTGTCGATGCGGTAAAGCGATCATGATTCTCAATTGCCAGCGTGACGCGCGCCTGCTCAAACTCCGGCAGCAGTGCGCGAATCGTCTCCACAATAGCTGCAGGTTCGGGATGATCATTTTTCGTATCCACCACCACACGCAGAATCGGCGACTCAAATCGAGTCGCGATCTGTAAATAGTTTCGCAAATGGGTAGGATCAATACCGCGTGTGCCGACTTCAACTGATACCCCCAGTTGTTTGGCTTCCAGTGCGAGCCTATTTCGGTCAGTTTCGGTCAGTTGATCCAGCGGCAGATTGTCCGCCATTTGCACCAAACTCACTCCAAGACTGTGCGCATATTTCACAAAGCCAAAAGCACCTAGAGGCTCTGCCGATGCCGGGTAACCTTCTACCCCAATTGACCAGGCTAAGGCATAGGACCCAATACCGAGTCGGGTCAAAGTTCTACCCCCAGTAAAAGTGCAATCACACGGTGAATTGCGGCAACATCCCCGACATAAGCCCACAACAAGAACGTGTCGGTCACAGTGCTAAGCCCTGTATTTCCACCCATAGCCTGACCATTGGATTCCATTTCGCCAAACCCACCTAACGCACCGCCATCGTTATAAACATGCACCGAAAAACCATTTTCATTCGGCTGGACAGGCGGTTCTTCAGTGTAGGTAGCGCTTGGATTATTGGAAAACTGGCGCACCAAAACAGAAGCACGGCCATCAGCCAGATGATTGAGATAAGCAAAACGCCCGGTCATGCAGACAGCCTTATAGCCGATTTTGTATTGTCGGTCGCCAGTGATTGCAATGCTCAGATGCTTTGCGCCACCCGCATGATTGACCGTTTTTGCATCATCCGCCACACTGCCAAAATATTCAGCCGCCAGAACGTCATGAGTAAAAGGAATAATGAGGGTGCCACCAGGATTTAACTGGTTAAGCACCCACGATTCACTGCGGATGGGGTGAGTATTAAGCTCAGTTAGGGTAACCTTTTGCTGATAACCAAAATAGGATAATCCTGATCGATCAAACTGGATTTCACGCAGCGGATCAGCGACAGCAGAAATGAAGCGTTCAACAGACAGTTGCTTGGTTCCCGTAGCCAGATTATGAGCTTCGAGGGTCAGATTTTGCTCCAGAGCAATACCATGATCTGAAGCCACAGTCAGTGTATACTGACCGGGGTCAACAGCAGGCGGTAAATGATAAGATCCCGTGAGATCATTGCGATCCTGAATAAAGTATTGTATCTCCGGGGCAATCCATACCCGGTCACCGCCCATATTCCATTGTTCCGCCGCGCGAAAATCGCTGAACGCATCTGGAGAAGATAGCGCGGCGCTAATCCAATTCAGACTTTCGGCGCTATCGTCACCCATAAATGGGCCAAAAATGCGCCCTCCCCGCTGAGTAATGACAATACGCGCTCCATCATTTGACGCAATTTCACTGTATTGCTCATCAGATTGTCTGAGCGTATGAATCAGTTGCGAATAGGTAACATGGTTATCCATTATTTAATGAGCAACTTTATGCGTGATATTCGCCACACTCGACTTCAGAGCATCCATGTTCATAATCTGCTCTTTCCAGTCTGGCTTGAAAATCTTGTCATAAGCCTGCTCAATCGCCATTTTCGCACCGTCAGAGAATGGGAAGCCCGCAATACCGAAAATAATCGCCAGTTCAATCCGGATATGACCGAACAAAAATTCACGCGCGGCCTCTTCAGGAACGCCCATCTCAACCGCCATGTCCAGCGCCTGCTTAATCGCTGTGATCACGGTAGCGCTGAAAGTCTCCACTAAGGCCGGTTCAAGAATTGCCATTTGCTCTACAGTGACGCGGTATGCATTCATCACCGGCGCATAAATCGCCCGGGCAATCGCCTCACCTTTGGCATAATCTTCTTCAGGCCCGCGATGTAAGGCACAAACGATATGCTGTTTGGCATAAATTCCGCCGAACCAATCTGTCCGCGTTTGTTCCGTCACTTCGTCATTAAACAGCGGTGGATGGCAGGGATGCGTCACAAAATACGTGAGATCATCACGGATTGGCATGACATCCGCATAAGCCGCAGCCGGGTCAAGCCCGATGACCATCATGCCGGGTTTTAAAGTTGGGATAATATCATCGGTAATTTTACCGATAAGCGCATCCGGCACAGCCAGGATCACCGCATCAGCATTTGCCAGCGCTTCAGCCTGTGGGGTGGTCGTAAGACCGCGTTCACCCAGTCGTTCTACACCTAATGGGCTCACCTCGACATAAAACATTTCAAATTCGGGCATATCCTTAACATTATCTGTGATACGGCAGCCCATTTTGCCACCAGCGCCCATCAGTGCGATTCGTGTAGCCATTTTCTTGCTCCTTAAGCAAAACCTCGTAAAATACTTCCGAAGAAATCCGGCTTACCTACCTGCCCGGCTTTGAGCGCAATCAGTAAGCCATCAAGTTGTGGATCATATGCATAAGCCCGACACAATGGCGCCCCCGGCGCTATAGGCATCACGGCTTCTAATGCGTAAATACCAAGCTGTTGTGCGGCGTACCCACAGGTGTCACCGCCTGTGACAACTGCGCGGCGTAACCCCGTCCGCTCCAGTAGCGCTCTTAAAATCAAACCCTGTTGCGTCCCCAAACGACTACCCACCGACTGCGGATCAAGTTTAAGTGCTCCAAGACGATCCTTCGTTTGCGCAATCATGGGGTCTGCCGGGCCACGTGCGCTGTACAACACCACGCTCCGACCTTCCCCAAGCTGAACTAAAGCCTGCTGAATAATGGCCTCACGTTCCATATCAGCCACAGCAGGGTCAATCAAACGGGGTGCATTTAACTGCATTCCAGCAAATCCATTCGCCAGCGCCCAGTCAATCTGTTCAGCGGTCATTGGGGCAGCACTCCCCGAAACCACAATCAGTTGTTCCACTTCACCTGGTGATTGCGGTTGTGGGGGTGTTTGAATATCACCCCAGGCCTGCCAGTGTAAAGCCAGTGCCTTTTCCACACCCGACGAACCCACGACAAAGCGTGGACTCGCCTGTGCTAAACGCGCCAGCAAGCGCCCAACCATCAGCAAATGATCATCATCAAGCGTGTCAAAAACGACAATATCAGCAGCATCGCGCAGCGTATGCAGATATTCCCAGACTTCATCTTCAGGGCGCGCCAGATGCAGCACATTAACCGCTCCAGTCCGCAAAGATGTCTGCTTCGCCAGGTGCAGACGCAGATCCGCTTCATTCATCGGCGTAATCGGATGTTTGCTCATGGTAGGGTGACGGTCAAGCCGGTAAGTAGTGTCATCCACCCGTGCGAACAGATTACTGAACACCACATAGCGCCGTAAAAAAGGTGCACCCACCAGCAACGGCACAAAATCCGCGTCGAAGATACGTTTGCCTATCTCCGTTGCACGACCAATATTGCCAATGCTGGGAGACGAGTCAAACGTTGAGCAGACTTTATAATGAAGAAATGACGCACCCAACGCTTTAAGCGCTTCAAAAGCAGGTGGTAAAGTCTCATCCATTTGTACCGGGGATAATGTTCGGCTGACACTGGCCACGCCCAAAGCACGGATATGCGGAAAGCGCTCACGAATCAGTTCAGGCGTTGGCGGCTGGAAAAACAAAATCGTCGGCACACCGCCCCATTCCAGCGTTTCCATCGAGTCTGTCGAGCCTGTGAAGTCGTCACCATAGAAAGTGAGTAGCAGCGATAAATCAGTCATACGCCGAAACTTTCCAAAGCCATCGCCAGTTCACGATGCGAAGCGGCATAATCCGAAAGCATAACTCCGGTCATAGCTGCATCCCATGCCTGTTGTAAACTGCGCACACCCGCACCAGGGCCAGCGGGATGCGCCATAATTCCCCCACCCGCCAGATAAATTAAATCAACGCTACCCAATTCGCGGTAGGTGGCGGGAGCCTGTTTAGCCGACTGGCCCGACGAAAAAACCGGCATCACTGTTGCACCGATTCCCGGCATAGGGGTTAAGCAAGCACGGGCTGAAGCGATAACACTCTCATCAGCTTCGCAAAATTTATTACGCAGCCCATTGACATGCATATGATCGACACCCGCCAGCCGGAAAAATTTCTGAAAAGCGACATAGTCCATGCCCAGCAACGGCTGACGGCTGAACATGCCCCACCCCGCCCGATGTCCATGAATCGGCAGTTGGCTGTGGCGCCGTAGTTCGATCACACCCGCCAATCCTACCGAAATCATATTCACCATCACACAGGTTCCACCCTCAGCCAGAACCACATCATGTCCACGGCGCATATCATCCAGATCACCCGTAACATTGAAGGCATACATCACCCGCTTACCGGTGCGATCAGCATGTTCATTAATCACCCGCATGATCGCTTTGATGCGCTTTTCCAACGGAGAATGGGGTGAGTTTGCTTGCAGTTCGTCGTCTTTAATGAAGTCAAGATCAGCCTCGCACAACTGCCGCACCACATCGGCTGTTGCTTCGGGGGATAATCCCACACTCGGTTTGATAATCGTGCCAATCAGTGGCCGATCATATACTCCCGCGAGGCGACGTGTCCCCTCAATGGCGAAATCTGGCCCCGGATAGCGTTCGCCAAAAACAGCCGGTATCTCCACATCCAGCAACTTTAAGCCGCTGAAAGGGCTTAGCTCAAATAAATTCCCGGCAACCGCTGTAAACAGACTGGTCAGGGATGAGCCAATGTTCTCATACGGAAACGACAATGTGACTTCTACGCGCGTATAGCCTTCTGATTTTGCAGGCGCTTTACTCCCCTGAAGTGAAGGTTCAGGCACGGTCCCAAGCGGCGTTACCTGCTCGACTCGTGCGCCATGTTTTTCCAGAAGTTCGGGTGTTTCACCCGGCACTTTGACAAATGTGCCAGCGGACTGTTCACCGGCCATAATCTCAGCCGCCTTAGCGGGATCATGCGCCGTTTCAATCAGATAGCGCGCTATAATGCGATCATTCATGAGTTTTCCATACCTTGCCAGCTCAACGCCGCGACTGCATAGGGTGGCAATTCGATTACCAGATCATTCACTAGCGCATCGCCTGACCTATCAATAATCTGTCCAGCGCTATGCAGAAATGCGTCAGGGTCGGATAGCGCCAAAGAAGCATGATGTTCATCCAATACATGCAGTTGAGCATTGCCAGAGGGAACATTTCTCAAGCGAACCGACTGCGTCTGAGCGGTAAAATTACTCACCAGAATACACAATCCATCGTCTGATCGTAGCGCCAGTGACTCGACCATAAGAGGCTGACTGCTGATTGTGCGCACAATTTCGCCAGCTCCAGCAAAATCCCCAACTTGCTTAAACACATGCCACACGGGATACACACTAGCGGGAATATCATGAAATTGATCGGGTAGTCGTGAGCCATTTTCTCCAGCCATCACGCCAAGCCAATCCGTGGTTTCATAATAAGTGATAGCAGCGGTTCCACTTTCTGCCAGTTGTTTGATACTGCCCATTGTCCAGGCGGCGCCGAACAACGAACTTTGTCGCCCATCAACCTGAGCAGGCAGTTGGTCAGGAGCGGGTTCAGGGTCAGGCGCAGTTGCATTCGGATTCCAGCGCATTTTAAACGTCACCGGGCTGATATGCACGGACTTGCCATCACTAAAAGCCTGTACCGACTGAACTGTCGCTGCCTGTGCAGCCAGTGTTTCAACCAGTGAAGCATTATCAAAAGCATGCACCTGCGGATTAAGCGAATAGGTTACAAAATCCAGCGACGCAAGCGGTGGTCTTTCGCGGTTGAGCTCTGTGAAAAAAGCATCGGTGCCGCCACCAATTGGCGCATTAAATCGCGCAAGAATTTTCTGCGCGACTTCAGATAATGATGCAGGCGTTGTTTTTTGGGATTGATGAAAAACGGCAAATCTGGCAATCAGCGGATGCAATTCGTCCAGCAAACCTGCTAACGTCTTCAGTTCTGATTCTGCATCATCGCTGGCAAAGATGGCTATTTCTAACGGCACATCAATCTGGACAGAGGTTTGCGCTGCATTCAGGAAATGCTCTTTTGCCTGCGATTGGTCGAATTGCACATCAACCCGCAGATGGGCGAGATTAAGCTGGCGCAGATGGGCAATCTGCCTGCTGGTCAGCGGTTCATCGTGGGATGCCATACTCAGACCAATCGCAGGAATGGATACTGTTTCCTGTAAAAGCGTGATAACGGGTGTGTTGTCGCCCTCGTCAGCATCAGATGAAATAATGTCATCCACAAGAGACACGGTAATCGTTTGCTGAACCCGATCACCCGCTTTGACTTCAGCCGGATAAGCCTGCGCTAAAGGCGTGCAATAGGTTTTGAAAGACGCATCCGTCCAATTGCGCTGATCTTCCATCTCAAATATATCACCCTCCATCACGACCCGTGCGCGTACATGAGGCGAAGCTTCATGAGTAATGGATCGAATATTGAAAAAAGGCTGATGCGGCTGAATAGATTCTGGAAACTCGGCCTCTGTGATGGTGCCATCCGCATGCTCAATCTTACAGGGCTTTCCCGCAGCCTCCATAGGATGCAGCACGCAAAATCCAACGCGGTTTCGCCAAAAATCCCGTAAGGCGATTCCATCAAAATCAAAGGTGACTGTGCTGTTTTTGTCCCCGGTGATGGTGCCTGTCCAGCGAAAAAGATCAGCGTGGGTCATTTCAAATACGATACGAAACGAGTCCGCTTCAACCTGCATATCCTTGATCACAAGTTCACCGGGTACAGTTCCCCAGTTCTGATCACGGACAGCAGCATAAATCTGGCGGATAAGCTCAACGTTACCTGAGCGGATATAACGGAGCGTACCTGCCTCAAACAAGAGATTCAAACCACCTGCTCGCAAGGCAATGCGTTCATCTTCCGCTAAAGCACTGCCATCATAAATAATGGATTTCATCGATTCTCGCCTTTCATCAGCTTTGAACCGGCCTGATAAAGCGCCGCTTCAGTTTCTGAAGATTGGCCGTGCGCAAACTGTCGAAGAAGATCGCCAGGAAAATGATAAATGCCTTGACCATCGGTTGCAGGTAGAGATTCACCAGATTAAAAGCTAATCCCGTCTGAACCATTTGGATCAGTAGTGCGCCGACGACCGTGCCGATCACGTTACCGACACCACCAAAAAGACTGGTACCACCCAACACAGCCGCCGCAATCGCATCAAATTCACGCCCCTCGGCAAAGCTGCGATCCACACGGCCACCCACCTGTGAAGCCAGAATAAACCCGGCTAATCCCGCGCAAAAACCAGAGATAATATACACCAGCGCGATCACGCGGTCTGTATCAATTCCCGCTTTCTTACCGGCTTCAATGTCATTGCCAGTCGCATAAATCTGCCGGCCAAAGGGTGTCTGCGTCAGGACATAATAAGCGACTGCCACGAGCAGCACAAATGCGACAATCGGCATCGGGATACCCAGAAAATTCAACTGGCCGAAAGCATTCATACTTTCCGGAAAATCGATTTGCTGCGAGGAAGTCAGCGCTGTGCCGATACCACGCCCGATCACCAGTGTACTCAATGTCACCATGAACGGGATGATATTGAGCCGGACAATACAGAACGCGTTGAAAGCCCCAAACAACGTCCCAACCGTCAGCGAGATAAGTAATGCAGGCAGCACATCTATGCCCGTGGAGCGCATCAGCATCCCAGCAACAACTGCTGAAAGATACATATTCGACCCTACCGACAGGTCAATCCCGGCAGTCAGCAAAACAAAGGTCATCCCCACAGCGATAAAGCCGGTAAATGACGCCTGTTTCAGGATGTTAACCATGTTTTCTGGCAGAAAGAAACGCGGTGACCACAGGCCAAAAATCACAAAAATAACCACAAACAAAACCAGTATCGAATTATTCAGCAAAAATTGGACAACGCGACGTGAATTAGCGCTCATGTTCAGCTTGTCCTTTCTTCAGGATGCGCCACTTCACCCTCACGGAAAGCGGCACGTAAAATTGTTTCTTCATCAAAGTCCGCTTTATCAAACTCCCCGACAATTTCACCCCGGCTCATCACCAGAATGCGATCACACATGCCGGTAAGTTCCTCAAGTTCCGACGAAATGATCAGCACGCCGCCACCCTCAGCCGCCATTTGATCAATAATCGAATATATTTCGTACTTGGCGCCCACATCAATCCCGCGTGTGGGTTCATCCATAATAAATACATCCGGTCTGGTCATCAGCCATTTGGCGATCACCACCTTTTGCTGGTTGCCCCCGCTTAGACTTTTAGCAAGCGCTGATTGAATGGCGCCACTTTTAAGCTGAAGCGTATTCGCAGTATCTTGAGCGGCGTCGCGCAATTCTCGTTCATCCAGCACCGGCAACATACCGGCAAACTGAGGCATCGCCACCATGCCGATATTATTCATAATATCGATACTCATCAGCAGGCCTTCTTCACGGCGATTTTCGGTGACAAAAGAGATGCCACTGCGAATACTCGAACGCGGTGATGATTCGCCAGCAGCTTGCCCCGCTACAGTGATCCTGCCTTTTTCAAAGGAATCTAACCCAAAAATGATCCGTGCCAGTTCGGTGCGGCCACTGCCCATTAAGCCAAACAGCCCCAGCAATTCACCACGGCGCAGCTCAAAGTTGATATCTTCAACAATACCTTCACTCGAAACGCCTTGTACTGATAAAACAGGCTCGTCACTCGGTTGGGACTGACGCGGCGGGAACAATTGCTCCAGGTTACGCCCCACCATCAGCGCAATCATGCGATTATTCGTAAACTCATCGGTCGTATCGTGGGCAACAAGCTGACCATCGCGCATAATCGCAATCCGATCCGCCAGATTTCGAATATCCCCCAGAATGTGCGAGATAAAAATCAGCGCCTTGCCCTGTGCGCGCAGTTGATTCATTTGCACAAACAGACGTTCAGTTTCCCGCGCGGTCAGTGAGGTAGTTGGTTCATCGAAAATAATCAGAGAGGCATCCTGATATAAGGCTTTGGCAATCTCAACCAGCTGACGCTCTCCCGGTGAAACCTGCTCAACTGGCAAATCCGGCGAAATATCGAGGCCAACTGACTCTAATAGTGTTGCGGCTTTTTGACGCATTGCTTTACGATCAATACTGCCGAATCGACCACGGCGTGGGAAACCCGTGATAAAAATATTTTCCGCAATCGTGAGATTGGTAAACAGATTTAATTCCTGATGAATGAAGGCAATCCCCGCCTGACTGGCATCAATCGGATTACGCGGTGTGTAAGTCTCCCCGCGCAGAACCATTTCACCGCTGCTGGCCGTGACCACCCCGCCAATCAGATTCATCAATGTGCTTTTACCCGCACCGTTCTGACCAATAAGGCCAAGAATTTCACCTTCATGAATTTCCAGGCTGATATCATCCACAGCCCGAATGCCAAAGAAAGATTTTGAGATATTTTTCAGTTCCAGGGCAATGCTCATGCGGCACTCTCCCGATTTGCTAAACGACTGCGGGTGATATCCAGCAATGCCGCAACCAGAATGAATAAGCCTTTGACCGCATCAATCACAAAGGGAGACAAACGCATCGCATTGAGGATATTGAGCAGCAGCACAAAAAACGCCACCCCAAAGAACGTACCGCGGATAGAACCTTTACCACCAAACAGACTCGTCCCGCCAATCACTGCCGCCCCAATAATATCCAGCAGCAGATTACCGCCCCCTAATGAGGGTTGACCAATAGCCAGTCGCGCCGAATATAAAATGGACGCAATCGCCGCGCAAAATCCGCTGAACATATACACGAGAATAATGATGCGGTTGACCGGAATGCCTGAAATAATAGACGCCTGCCGGTTGGTGCCGATGGCGTACATCCGCCGCCCAAAAACGGTTCGGCTCAGGATGAACTGCGCCACCACTGCCAGCCCAGCGGAGATTAGAAACGGATAAGTAATCAGCGACAAAATATCGCGCCGCGCAATATCTGGCGTGAGCTTGGGACCCAAATAAATCGAGATAATATCCTGTTTACCCAGCATCAGAAATGATTCTGGCAGACCGGAAATATTGCGCGATTGCGTCAGCCATAAAGCAAACGCGCTGAAAAACGTGGCGCTTACCAGTGTCACCATAAACGGCGCCAGATTAAAGCGAGTCACTGCATAGCCATTAAACAGGCCAACCCCCACCCCAAACAACAGCATCACGAGCACACCCATGGGAACAGCCCATTCGCTGCCTGCCAATACCCCTCCAGCCGGGTTCATCAGTGAACCCCACAACGGGCTTTTATCAAAAAAGGCCGGGTCAAGCGCTTCAGCCATCACCACCGCGCCAGCCACGCTGGTAATGCCCATGATCGACCCTACCGACAGATCAATCCCGCCGATAATCAGCACGAAAGTCTGGCCGATAGCCACCGCTAATAACGGCCACATATTCTGTAGTTGGTTAGAAATATTACCGGGCGTGGACAACGATGGAAAAAACACAGACGCGACAACAAAAGAGGTAATAGTTAAATACAAAACAAAATAATCAGATAACAATAATCGTCGCATAAAACGAATAGCTGGCTGTTGCTGTGTGCCGCTGCTTTCCGTTGGTTTATTGCCCTGTTTTTGCTGCCTCGCTAGCAGTCGTTCATTGATTGTGGACACTAAAACGCCTCTGCTTCTTTCAGTATGACCAATAATCGTTCAGGATAATGTCGGGAAGGATAATCCCTCCCGACATGACGATCAGATCTGAGAATTTACTGATCCAGGAAACCCTGGTCGTAGAGCACACAGCCCCACATATCACTGCGTTGGAAGTAAATATTACCCGCAGTCAGCGCAAAACCGGGATCCAGCAGCACGGCATTCGGCTGAGTATCACCACTGGCAACGGCATCAAGCAGTGCGTCTAATGTAAGTTCTGCCTCAAGGAACAGGTTCTGAACACCTGTAGCGTCCACAAAACCCTGGTCGATCAGCATACAGGCAGTCGCATCGCCATCAAGCCCACCCATAATCACGTGACCTTGTTCACCTGTGGGCAGCCACATACCGCGCGGCTCAAGCACACTGCGGATGGTGGGGAACAGGAAGTCAGAGGAGGTAAAGATGAAATCAACATTGGGGTTCGCGGTAATCGCCGCTTCGAGATTGGCTAAAGCTGTTGCAGCATCCCATTCGGTTGCCACTTCAATCGGCTCATTAAACATGCCGGGGTAACGTTCATTGTAACGTGCGATGACATTGAAGAAACCATCACGACGGCCAATGGCATTCGTATCCTGCAACGCACCCACCAGAATCAGCGGGGTAATCGCTTCCTGCGTGATTTCAAACTGGCGCAGGGCTTTCTGAGCCATAAATTCAACCGCTTGTTCAGTCGCACTCACATTATCAGCCACGACCACGATACCCTTGCTGCGGTCATTCGGCGGACGATTGAACACGGCAATCGGGATGTCATTGGACTGGGCTTCATTGACGATGGTCACTGCACTGTCGCCATCCTGCGGGATGATGATGATGCCATCCACACCCTGAGCAATACAATCACGCACCTGCTCCAACTGGCGATTGGGGTCTTCATTCGCATTAAATTCGAGAACTTCAATCCCCTGGTCACGCAAAGTCTGGGTGATAGCCAGATGGCCGGCTACCCAGAATTCTGTTTCCAAGTCCTGAAAGCTGAAGCAAATCGTTGAATCGCTTTGGGCGCTGACACCGATGCTCAACATGCTGGAAAGAATAGTCACAACTAAAACGAGTGTTACTGTGCGAAGTATTTTACGCATTTCGTTCGCTCCTAAATCATTATATTTGAGAGAAGATATTTGTCGAAAATTGTTCATTAGTTGTTTAAGCGTTCGATTCAATCTCCCTTTCAATAGATAAGAACAGTTGCTTACTTCATCCGCTCTAAGGCGAATGGGATAGCCGTTTATGAAATAGAATTAGCATATTGAATATTGCATACAATCCATCGCAAAATTATGGAAAACCGCTCTACTCATTATGAATTTTCGCCCGCACAGATTCCACACATTCCTGCGCCACACGGGTATTGATACGGTCATTCTCGATGCGAACACGCTCAATATCATATGATCGATACGCATCCAAAATCGCCTGATGGTCACGCACAGCAAGATATTCATCATAATCCGGAATAGCTTCAGCACGAACATACAGCAGCGCCGCAATCTGCGCCACAATCGCCTCCCAGCTTTTCTTCAAAAGCGGATGTTTGGCGCGGTCAATAAACGCCCGGTGGAAAGACATATCAATGCTGCGAACGCTGCGGAAATCGTCAGCATCAATCGCGTCAAGTTGTTTTTGAATCAGGTCTGCAAAATACTGATGGTCCTGTTCAGTCATTTGAGCAATCGATAAATCTGCCGCAAAATTTTCCAGCGCGGTACGCATAGTAAAAATCGCATTGACATCATTGACCGTAAATGTCCGAACAAAACTCCCCTTGTTGGTGACGGACTCGATCAGCCCTTCACTCTCCAGCAGAATCAAAGCCTCGCGCACGGGGGTGCGGCTGACACCAACCAGATCCGTAATCATCTTTTCGACAATATGGTCACCGGGTTTAAGCTGGCCATTGATAATGGCCTGCCGAATTTGAGCGACAACCTGTGCCCGGAGATTGGTGGTACGGATAGGGGAAAAAGTCATAATTGAAAAGCAATCAAATATAAAATCTATTTATTTCTACAGATTGTATACAAAATACTAAAGTTGTCAACAAATCTATTGAAGGAAATTTTCACACGCAGCAAAAGCATCAGTTAGTGGAAATCAAGCTGATTCAGTGAGCTGACAGGAAAGTAGAAATGTGGCTTATGCAGATATCGGGTTTTTCCAGATGGACCGTGTGTCCCGCGTCTTCGACTTTTATCACCTGTACATTCGCGATTTTAGCGGCCATTTGATCAGACAAAGCAGTAAACTTGGTATCCAGCGCTCCTGTTAGCAGCAAAACTGGCATCGTCAGTTTATCCAGATCATGCCACAACGAAGGCTGCACCCCTGTCCCTATACCGCGCAGGCTATTGGCCAATCCGACAGGTGAGTTACTCAAACGCTGCGCCCGTTGGCGCGCTTGCAGTTCATGAGACAAATTTTTCTGTGACGCGAATAGTGGGATATTCTCCCAAAAATCCACGAACCATTCGATCCCCTTCTCTTCGATCTGCTGCGCCAAATGATCATCAGACTGTTGGCGCTGCTCTCGCTCCATAGTCGTTAACAGACCGGGGGAGGCGCTTTCCAGGATCAAACGCTTAACCCTATGCGGATAATGCGCAGCGACATACAGCGCCAACCTGCCCCCCATAGAATAGCCCAGCAGATTAAATCGTTTTATAGCCAGACTTTCGCAAATGGCAATCAGGTCAGCCGCCGCGTGAGGCATGGCATATCGTTGCGGGTCATCCGGAACATCCGTTTGACCATGTCCCAACAGATCCACAGTGATGATCTTAAACTGATCTTTCAGTGCGTTGGCAAGTTCTGTCCAGCTTTGCGAACTGCCAGTAAAGCCATGCAGCAGCACCAGTGGCTTACCTGTGCCAGTAACTTCAACATGATAGTTCACACCGTTAATTCTCATGCGAATAACTCCACCACTTTTGCACGCTGGATTTTGCCGGAAGCTGTCTGCGGCAAAGCATCCACGAATTGAATAAGGCGTGGTTGCTTGTATCCCGCTAAATGTTCACGGCTGTAGGCAATAATATCGTCAGCAGAAACAGCTTGATTGGGTTGCAGAATAATCACCGCAGCGACCTGCTGACCCCATTCCTGGCTCTTTACA
This sequence comes from Aggregatilineales bacterium, assembly GCA_038258185.1. Lineage (GTDB taxonomy): Bacteria > Chloroflexota > Anaerolineae > Aggregatilineales > Phototrophicaceae > JAIOHN01. The sequence goes on from JBBSQD010000033.1 coordinate 16,745, forward strand.
CCAACCACACAGACATCTTTTACGGCTGGATGCTGTTTCAATACGGCCTCAACCTCAGCCGGATAAACATTCTCACCGCCACTGACAATCAGATCGCTGCGGCGCTGCACCAGCCACAAATCGCCATCTTCATCTAAGTAACCAATATCACCTGTGTAAAGTTTGCCATCTTTGAGCGTTTTGCCTGTGCCCATCGCATCAGCATAATAACCCTGCATGACCGTTAATCCGCTGACCACCACTTCACCATAGTCACCTGGTGGCTGTTCTTGACCATTCTCATCCAGAATCTGCACGGATGAAAACAGCAGTGGTTTTCCCACGCTGCCCGGTTTGCGTTTGACATCATCTGGCAGCATGGTTGCGACTTGCGATGTCGCTTCGCTCAAGCCATAAGTCGTCGCAATCGGGATATTTTCCTGGATACAACGCTCAACCAATTCCGGGGAAGCCGCCGCGCCACCCAGCAACACAAGTCGCAGCCGATCTGACCACTCGGCAGTATGTTTCATTTCCAGCAGCCGATACAGCATGGTTGGCACCAAAGAAATCAGCGTAATCGGTTGAGTGGCTAAAGCCTGATGAACACGCTCAGGTTCAAAACGCGGATGCAGATCAATCGCCGTGCCATAGAGTGCACTGCGGATAATAATGCTCAGCCCGCCGACGTGATACAAAGGCAGCACGCAACACCAGCGATCATCCGGCAGCACGCCGATACGATAGGCCGAAGCCATCGCACTATAGAAAAAATTTCCATAGGTCAGCACTGTACCTTTGGGCTTACCAGTTGTGCCTGATGTGAAAATAATCGCGAGGGGTTGTTCAAGGTTAATTTCGACTTGAGCAAATCTTGGTTCAGACGATGGACTAATTTGTTGGAATTCACTCAGACTAAAAGCTCGCAATCCAGCAAATTGCTCTAGTAAATCTGGTAGCGAATCATAGATCAGAAACTGACAGTCAGACTGCTCAAGCTGAAACTGAATTTCGCTGGCGGTCAGGCGGGTGTTCAACGGCACCAGAATCGCCCGCAAGCGCATCACCGCATGAATCAGCCACACATAAGCTAGGGAGTTCTGCATGAGAACCCCCACCTTATGCCCTGCTCCAACACCCACTTGGCCGAGTTTAGCGGCATATTCTGCCGTTAACTTATCAAGCTCACGATAGGTTTGCATTTCGATTTCGAAAATAACTGCCACAGCATTCGGGTTAACCTGTGCCTGAGCAGAAAGCCAGTCTTGCATAGTAACCTTCTTATGGGCGCCGCGGGAATTTGCTGAAGTCCGGTTTGCGGTGTTCCAGGAAGGAATTTTTGCCTTCGCTGCCTTCTTCGGTCATATAGAACAGCATGGTAGCATCACCCGCCAGCACCTGAATACCTGTCTGTCCATCCAGGTCGGCATTAAATCCGGCCTTCAGGAAGCGAATGGCAATCGGGCTTTTCTCGACAATTTCACGCGCCCACTGGACACCTTCCGCTTCCAGTTGCTCCAGCGGCACAACCGTATTGACTAGACCCATATCGAGTGCTTCCTGCGCGTCATACTGGCGGCACAGATACCAGATTTCACGCGCCTTTTTCTGGCCGACGATACTCGCCAGATAACTCGCGCCGAAGCCACCATCAAAGCTGCCGACAATCGGCCCGGTCTGACCAAAAATAGCATTCTCTGCGGCAATGGTTAAATCACAGATCACATGCAGCACATGACCACCACCAATCGCATAACCGGCTACCATTGCAATCACCGGTTTAGGCATTGTGCGGATAATGCGTTGCAGATCAAGCACGTTTAACCGGGCGACACCATCATCGCCGACATAACCCGCATCCCCACGCACTTTCTGATCGCCACCTGCGCAGAAGGCATATTTGCCATCTTTCGGGGATGGGCCGTTTCCTGCCAGCAAAACAACACCCACTTCACTGTCCATCCACGCCATTTTGAAGGCTTCGGTCATCTCATCAATGGTCTTGGGACGAAAAGCATTGCGCACTTCCGGGCGGTTAAATGCAATCCGCGCGATTCCCTCTGCTTTGTGATAGGTAATGTCGTCGTATTGCTTCACTTCTTGCCAGTCGATGACTTTTTCAAATTCTTCAGCCATAATATTCTCCTTTATTTAGGCCGGTGGTTTATCAGTCGTGTAAATCTTCAGGTCTTGCAAATTCCCCAGAACCGCGTTAATGACCTCACGGCGCTGCTTGAGATCGTTTTGAGCATCGGTACGCACTTCAATCAGGCAGGATTTACGCTGCTCCACGCTATCCACAAATGCCTGGCGAAACGTATCCCGATCACTGGTCTGGACATAATCTAAACCATACAGGTGCGCGGCATGCTGAAATTCTAATCCGTGAGGCGTGGTGAACAAATCGGTAAATTCAGGGTCAAAATCCTTGATTGGCAGCCGCCGAAAAATACCCCCGCCATTATTGTTCAACACAACAATCGTGATCGGAATGCCACAGCGCTGCACCGCCAGCAAGCCATTCATATCATGATAAAACGTCACATCACCAATCACCAGTACCAGCGGTTTATCTGGACGGGTTGCGCCAGCGCCTAACGCGCTCGAGATGTTGCCATCAATCCCACTCGCGCCCCGGTTGGCATACGCGTAAATGTGTTTGTTACCGGGCTGACCAAACTGATCGAGATGGCGGATGGGCAAGCTGTTCCCCATAAACAGCGTGCTGTCTTCCGGAATCAGCTTCACCACATCATGCACAACTGCCCCGTCAAAATAACCAACTTCGTCAATCTTCTCGTCGATTGTTTTCCAGGATTGTTGTTCCAGCGATTGAATATTCTGCTGCCAGTTTGTTTGCAACCGAGGTCGGATTTGTTCGCCAAGCTGCTGGCAGAAAAGGCTTTCATCCCCCTGTACAAATTCCGATACGCGATGCAGATCATCTGACCACATGCCAGAGCGATTAACATGCACATAGTGGGCTGGACGCGCCTTATCCAGATATTCATTCAGCCACTTGGATGTCGGCACATTCCCAAACCGCAAAATGACAGATGGGTTCGCCATGTGGTCATCCGGCGGCATCAGGAAAGTATCATACCCCCCAATGGTTTTATCGCTGCCAAAGCGCACACCGGAAATGGGATCAGCCAGAACAGGATAGCCTGTCTTTTCCGAAAGTTGCAGCACCACATTGAGAAAGTCTGGCGCAGACGAAGCACGCGGCCCACACACGATGACACCTTCTTCATATTTATTGATAATTTCCACGATATGCTCAATCTGTGCGCGCGGTGCTTCTATTATTGGCCGCTCGAAGTGCGTAAATGGTTCATTATCTCCGCGTGATCGAGCATCGTCGGGGACTTCGGTCATATCGCCTTCCACAGGAGTAGGTTCCAGTGGCTTACGAAACGGCATATTGATATGAACCATGCCTTTGCGAATACCATTGGCCGTCGCATAGGCACGGTTTGCCAGAGTACGCAGATTGCGAATAGTCAGGTCATCCGGCTGCGCTTCGGGCAGCCCAACATCTACCGACCATAACGCATAATCACCGTACATTTTGATCTGATCAATTGTCTGATTAGCACCGCTGTGGCGTAGTTCAGGTGGACGATCTGCGGTAATGACGATTAACGGAATCTGCGACTGATGCGCCTCCACAATCGCCGGAAAGAAATTAGCCGCTGCCGAGCCAGATGTGCAAATGACTGCGGAAGGTTGATCACTGGCAAGTGCTAAACCCAGCGCAAAAAACGATGCGCTCCGTTCATCCAGATGCGAATACACTTTGATCTGGCCGTGTCGCGCAAAAGCCAGCGCCAACGCCGTCGAACGTGACCCCGGCGCAATACACACCGTTTTCAATCCAGAGCGGGAAAGTTCATCAACAAAGATGCTGGCCCATAAAGTATTCCGGTTAGACATGGACAGACTCTCTTATCCCCAGCGCATCCAGCATCGGCCTGAATTTTAGCGCTGTTTCGTCCCATTCTTTTTGGGGCTTACTTCCCTCGACAATGCCCGCGCCGGCATACAACCATACGCGCTTATCCTGGCTCACAGCCGAGCGAATAGCTACCGCAAATTCACCATTCAGGTTATGGTCAATCCAGCCGATAGGGGCCGCATACCAACCGCGCGGAACTGGCTCGTGTTGCTGAATAAATTCCATAGCCACTTCACGCGGTGCCCCGCCCAATGCTGGGGTCGGATGCAGATGGCGCACAATCGGCAGAATGCCTTTTTGCTCGATCAGTTCACCATCAATAGGCGTATACAGGTGTTGAATATTGCTCAATTGCAGAATTGAAGGCGCATCTGGCACATGCAGGTTTTGAGTCAGCGGCCTAAGCCGTTTCTCAATTTCATCCGCCACCAGCTTATGCTCATGCCGTTCCTTGGGGTCATTGAGCAACTGCTGAGCAAATTCATCATCTTCTTGCGGGTTTAATCCCCGACGCATTGAACCGGCCAGCCCCATTGTCGTGAGGTGTTTGCCCTCAACTTTCGCCAGCAATTCGGGCGCTGCGCCAAAGAAGGCATGATACGGCTGCGGCTCAAATAAGAACCGGTAAGAATTGGCATAAGCTCTGCTCAGATATGCTAAAGCAGCATCCGCATTAACCTGCTTCCTGAAGCGGATTTCACACACCCGCGAAAGCACGACCTTGATCAGTTCTCCCGCTTTGATAAGATCAACCGCTTCGTTAATAATCTGCTCCCAATCCTCGAAAGGCATGGGATAATTTACTTCCAGCGGATGCAGCGGTTCGTCATCATTTTCCAGCGAGTGAATCGACTTTTTGAGTGCCTCATAGCGCATATCCAGCGCTTCACGCAATTCCGGCAGCATAGACTCAACCGATTCATCCAGCGGGAACTGAACATTCATCGTCAGCCAGGTACCGCTGTCTGTTTGGGTCAGTTGATAATGTGGCAGCACGAAATACACAGGTGCGTAAATCGACCAGGTGTTGTCCGGTATGAAATCATCGCGGAAAGCAAAACCGCCAAATAAACGTGGCCCCGCAGCAGGTTCGTCAGTATCAGGTAAGATCAGGTTCTGAAATAAGTTACGCGCCTGATCTTCGATAATCTGAAAATGGTCACTCCCCCATGCGATCAGTTCAGCCGTGATTCCCATTCCAGCATAAGCGGCTTTGCCCTGCTCATTTGCCCAGTAGAAACGGGCTTCGCCTTGTGCGTGCCGCAGAAATTGCAGCAGTGAAATTCCCGGTGCAGGTCGGCTTATACTGACCAGTTGGCCGGGTTGGCTGGTGACATTGATAAAGCCTGTGGGTCGCGCCGTGGTCATTGCTGGTTCTCCTTCGCAATGTACCCTACGCCCCTCAATAACAGTGGCAGCAACCCAGTCAGGATGCGTTCCTGAGAAGGTTCACCCGTGTAAATCCACTGAATAATTACCCCATAGATGGCTCCCATCCAGGCATAAGCCACCACATCGCTATCAATAGGCTCTATATCACCCACCTCAATCGATTCATCAAGGTAAGTGCGGATCAGGCTGACAAAACGCTCGCTGACTTCCATGCGCTTTTTCTCGAACACATTGCCTAATCCAACCGCTTGCACCAGCAGAATTTTCGCTGGCCGACGATATTTGGCAAAGGTGTCGAGGCACGCCTCTAACGCCGCGCGGACGCGTTCAATGCCCTGCTCTTCCTGCTGGATCGCTTCGATAATGCGCCGTTCCAGCAGATCAGCAAACTTATCCACCAGCGCCAGAAACAGCCGCTCTTTATTCGGAAAGTGAAAATAAATCGCCCCTTTAGAGGTGTTGGATATATCAGCGATTTCATCTAATCGCGTATCGTGATAGCCTTTTTCGGAGAAAATCTCCATTGCCGCGTCAAAGATTCTTTCGCGGGTTGAGCTTTGCGGGTCCTGCTCTTGATTGCTCATGTTATGTCCTACATTCAACAAACCGACTGGTCAGTCTGTAAATGATTATATACTGACAGCGCCCATTTGTGAACCAAAATAAATTAGAGATTGTGAAATTTTTCATGAGAATCAACATGTCAAGTTAGCATTAGAGTCCAATTTATGAGGGGGAGCTACACACAGGTGACAACACGTTATACTACTGTCTGGATAAAAGCGACGATCACAAATTCAGTAAAGGAATATATCACCATGCAAACACGACCCATAGGCTCATTAAAAGTCACTACTGTAGGGGTGGGTTGCAACAATTTTGGCTCTCGTCTGGATGAGGCAGGCACCGAAGCCGTGGTCAACGCGGCGTTAGAGGCTGGCATTAACTTTTTCGATACAGCAGATGTTTATGGCGGCGGGAAAAGTGAGCAATTACTAGGCCGTGCGCTCGGTAGCAAGCGCTCCGACGTCATTATCGCGACCAAGTTTGGGCACAATATGCCGGATCAAGGATCAGGGGCGAGTGCTGCATATATTCAGACTGCAGTGGAAGCTAGTCTGCGCCGCCTGGGAACTGACTATATTGACCTGTATCAGTTACACACACCGGATGCCAATACACCGATTGAGGAAACACTTGCCGCACTGGACGAATTGGTGAAAGCCGGTAAAGTGCTTGAAATCGGTAGTTCCAATTTTTCAGCAGATCAGATTAATGCAGCAGAAGCCGCGGTAAAGTCTGGCGCGGCTCGTTTTATCAGTGTCCAGAATGAATACAGTCTGCTTAAACGTGATGACGAGAATGAAGCCCTGCCAGAGTGCGAGCGGCTGAATATCGCCTACCTGCCCTACTTCCCGCTCGCCAGCGGCATGCTCACGGGCAAGTATCGTAAGGGTGAAGATCTGCCAGAAGGCACCCGCATCACCAATAATGCGAATCCGTCACGCTGGTTAAATGATGAAAATCTGGAAACCGTAGAAGCATTGGCGCAGTTTGCTGAAGCGCAGAGTCACACGCTGCTGGAATTGGCATTCTCGTGGCTATTGGCGCGTCCAGAGGTCACCTCAGTCATTGCTGGAGCGATGTCACCTGCACAGATTAACGGCAATGCCGCTGCAGTTGGCTGGCAATTAACCGAAAGTGAGATGGCTGAAGTCGAAGCTATCTTATCCAGATAAGCAGTTTATCTCATTGAACTAATCGACCAGACCGTAACGCACAGCCATCAATGCGGCTTGCGTGCGGTCGGTCACTTTCAACTTGGCCAGAATTTCACTGACGTAATTGCGAATTGTGCCATCAGACAAATAAAGCTGCTGGGCAATATCTGTATTGGATAGCCCTTTCGCCAGCAAACGCAACACTTCACGTTCGCGCTCACTCAATTGATCGGTCAGTGTGGTATCCATCATTTTCGTGCTGTGCTGGACAACGCTCAACAGCTTGCCCGCTACCGACGGATCAATGTGGGTCTTGCCTGCAACCGTGTCTTTGATTGCTGTAATCAACTTTTCACGGGGGGTATCTTTCAGGAGGTACCCTTCTGCCCCACTGCGTATAGCATCAAAAACCCATTCATCATCGTCATAGGTCGTCAGAACCAGCACCCGAACATGAGAAAAGCGTTCGCGAATAATGCGCGTAGCCTGTACGCCGTTCATAATCGGCATTTTCAGATCCATCACGATCAGGCTCGGATGGCAGATGGGGATCATATCAATCGCCTGGGCGCCATCGTTCGCCACGCCGACCACCTCAATTTCAGGGTCACTGTCAAAAATAACCCGCAACCCCTCACAGACGATCGTCTGATCGTCGCAAATTAACAAACGAATCATAAGGCACCTTCATTAATCAACACGTCTATAGTTGTTCCCTTACCAGATTCGCTTTTGACAACCAACGTGCCCCCTAAAAGCTCAACCCGCTCAATCATCCCACGCAAACCCAATCGTCGCTTTTCCCGATCAACCGACTTCACATCAAACCCAATGCCATCATCCACGACAAGTGCTTTCACATAGTGATTGTCTCGACTGATTTGCAATGAAACCTCACGCGCGCAGGCATGTCGGGAAACATTCTCCAGCGATTCCTGAAACACACGATACAGCGTTTGCTCAACCTGCGGCTTAAGATCGCCTAGTTGGGTGGAAATATCCACATTGATCGAAAAACCAGACCGTTCAGCCGCAGACTCGGCCATAGTGCGGACAGCAAGCCCGAAGCCGAGATCATCCAGCGGTGAGGCGCGTAATGCCTGTAAAGCACGGCGCGTTTCGGTTAAGCCAGAACGAGTCGTGCACAGTGCATTTTGCAAGAGGTGGCGAGCCTGTTCCGGATTTTTCTCCCACACGGTATCTGTGGCTTCAAGCTGCACACTCAACGCACTGAGCGTATGCGCCAACGTATCATGCAATTCCCGTGCCAGCCGGTTACGCTCACGGCTGATAGTGAGTTGTTCCAGGCTAACAGCAAATTCTTCTAACATATTGGCATAATGCGACAACTTTTTATTGGCCTGGGTAAGTTCACGTTGTTGTTCGCGCTGTTGGGCCACCAGCCGCACGATCACAAAACCGATCAGGATAAAAGCGACACTGCGATTCGATATGGCATTGAACATGGAAAACAGTTCTTCATTGTTTGTCCCAAACAAGTGAACGGACAGGCCAAAGTCCAGCAATGCCGTGCCAAAAGTAAAAACAAGCACACTGCGCAGATTGTACTGCCAGGCAACCAGTACGAGAGGCAAAAACAGAGAAACAACCCAGTTATTAGACGAATTCAGCGCAATACCACTGTTTGTTTGAAACAGATACTGCTCGACCCATTTTGTCACCATGCGGCTTTCTTCCAGAAACTTAAGTTGATGAATGCGGGTGATCACAACAGGTAAAATAGAGGCAGTGACAATCGCAACAGGAAGGTAAAAGCGGCCAAATACAGTGATTAATCTGGGAATAGAGAGGTAGATAAACAGCAGGATAAGGATTATCAGGCCAAGAAACTGAACCTGGCCCACCGATATTTCGAGCATCCGTTCGCTGAAAAACATCACTGGCACAGCCAGTGCCAGATTCACCCCAACAAACAAGCGAAAGAGTGCCAGCAAACGCGGTTCAATGATGCGGTAAGGATCCATAATTACTAAGAATCTTTATTCAATTCGGACGGAGACTTATGACGCTTCTCGCAAAGGTAAATTCTCGCAACCAGCATTCAGGAACACGTATTCGGTACTTACCCAGCCTGTGTTGCCTTCATATCCCGTATAGAGCCATGATTCATCAGCTTTTTGTGCATAAACCGACACGGTCGCGCCCGACGGAATCGTGAGGATCAATTGGCCGTTTATGGAAGGATTAGCCCGCAGGTTGAGATTATTCTGTACAATCCCTTCGCACTGCGTAGTCTCAACTACGGTGTCGACAGTGGTAGCAGTCACAACCGGTGTCGTGTAAACATAGCGTGTCGGAAGCGGATTTTCCACAGTGATACTGATCGCCTCTGGCGTGTTGGTCACCAACGAAACGGTATCGCGTGTGGGTTGGGTAGCAGGCGTAGAAGTCACAATCCCAGGAGTGGGGCTGCTATCGTTGAGTTCCTGAGCCGTAGCAACGCCATCCAGAGTAAATTGCGAAACGCGCTCCTCAATCAGCGGGCCAACCAGAACCGTGATAAACAAAAGCACACTCACCCCAATTGTGAGAATACCCTGCGAACGATTCAAGTCCGGGTTGGCACGTCGTGTTTCAATAATAAACAGCACGACACCTATCAGAATAACCCCGACACCAATGAACAAGCCCATATTGCCGGTACCAGGATTCAACGCCAGTCCCAGAATAGCCAAAAACGCCAGCAATATATGGAGCAGTGTTGCCCCAGTGCGGTTGTTAAGCACCCGATAAAGAGTGTAAAGTACAAATAAAAGGGCAAACACGCCAGCCATAACAGGCATAGATTCTATCTCCTGCATTCAATCTCGTTGACCATCGTATCAGCAATAAGTTATTATCCCTACCTACAGTGGTCACATTCGCCTATGACTCCTGTCAGTCTTTCATCTGACACCTGTCATATGGAGTTCTGACGCGCCTCACTAGGACAAAGACTGCCAACGTGCTTTCATTAGGCATGTTGGCTTGAATAAACGAAAAAAGGTCTATGTCTGTTAGACGCACACTTATCATTCTCATTATATTCACCCTGGCGATGCCAGCGGTTGCCTCAGTGTTGAGGTCAAACCAGCAGGCTGCAGATACAGTTGCGCGTGTGGAAGCACTTGCTACACTCGAAACCTATGTCGTCAAGCAGGGTACCATTCTGGTGACAATACCGGCAGTCGGCACGATTGAAGCTGAAGAAACTGCGGGACTGAGCTTGCTCACGTCCGGCCAGATCGAGGAAATTTTCGTTCAGCCCGGTGATTATGTGGAAGCCGGAACACCGCTCATGCGATTAAAAAATCGTGTTCAGGTGATTGCCTACGAGCAGGCAAATCTGAATTATGAATCAGCCGTTCGCCAGTATGAGGATTTGCTGGTGGTGGATGATGACGAGATTGCCATCGCCGAAGCGAATCTCAACAGCGCACGCGGTTCCTACACCAGCGTAGCAAATGCTGTCTCCCCAGAACAGTTAACTGCCGCGCAGCTCCAGTATGAGCAGGCACAGGTCGCATTGGATGGCGCACAAAAAGCCCGTTACGAAGCCAGCCCTGAACTTACGGACGAAGCACTGGCGTTGTTAGACGCGCGTATTGGTGAAGCGAGCTTTAATGCCGAGGCTGCCCGTTTGCGCGTAGAGAATCTGGGTTCGAGCAATTCTGGCGAACTTGGCGCTGCCGGGGCACGCATCGCCCAGGCCGAGCGCGAATTGGAACGTGCCCGTACGGGTGCCAGTGAATTTGAACTGGCACAGGCGCAGATTGTCATTGATCAGGCCACGGCACAACTTGATCAGGCACACTTAGCGTATGACCGCACAATCCTGACTGCCCCTTTTACCGGCGTAGTTGCCACCATGGATGTCGAAGTCGGGCAAAGAATTAGCGCTGGTATCCCATTGGTCAATCTTGTGGATATCACACCGCTGAGCATCTCCGGCAAAATTGACGAAATTGATCTGCGGCTGGTACAGGAAGGTCTGTATGCTCAGGTCGAGATGGATGCGCTTCCCAACATGATTTTAGATGCTGAGGTTACTCAGTTAGGCACGTCTGGACGCAATATAAATGGCGTAGTCAGCTATGATATTGATCTGAAACTGGACACGGCTGATGCCCGTATCCGCCCCGGCATGACCGCCGAAGCAAACATTATTGTCGAGCAGATCAATGATGTATTGACTGTGCCCAACCGCTTTATCCAGCTTGATCGTGACCGCAGCGCATTTTATGTCAACATCCTGATGCCTGATGACACCCTGCAACAACGTGAGGTCACTATCGGCACACGCGGTGACGATAACACCGAAATTTTGTCTGGCTTACAGACAGGTGAAACGATTGCTTTCACTCCGCTGGTCGAAGTACCCGCCTTCCTGGGAGGATGATGATTTATGAAAACTATGTTTCGGTACCTGTCTATCGGGCTCATATTTGTTTTAACCGGCATGTCGCTGGTTAGTGCGCAGGTGGGAAGTCCCAACATCATTGACCAGACCGTTGTAACCCTTGGCGACCTGCTGGTGACTGTAAATGCCACAGGTGAGGTCGAACCTTTACGAACTGTCCCGCTAACATTTGGCATGGTCGGCACCGTCAGCGAAATTCTAGTCGACGAAGGCGATACGGTTCAGGCGGGAGATATACTGGCCCGCATTGACGCACGCGATCTTGAACTTGGCGTGCAAAACGCGCAAATCAGCTTGCAGCAACAGCAGGTTCGCTTCGATCAGCTCACTTCGCCTGCCCGTGATGTGGATGTCGCAGTCGCCGAAGCGGCCTTACAGGCGGCGCAGGCCAATGCCAATGCGGCCTATTCAACTGCGCCGAATTCCAACGATGTAGAAATCGCCCGGTTCCAGACCGAACTCGCCCGTAACCAATTATGGCAGGCACAAATCCAGCGTGACCAAACACTAGGGCTGAATCCGGAGTTCCGGTTTTCTGAAACGAACGATCCGGAGTCGCAGGAAGCCCTGCTTAATTCGGGTCTGCGATCCGCTTCACTCGGTATTTCAATTGCCGACACCAACCTTACCGGCACGATCAACGATGGGCCGGATATGAGCCGGCTGTCACAGGCCAATGCCTCGATTGTACAGGCTTCTATTCAGCTTGATAATCTGGTCAACGGGCCGGATGCTAATGATATCCGCTTGTCGGAAATCGCACTTAAAAATAGTGCGCTGGCGGTCGAACGAGCACAGCTTCAACTTGAGGAAATGGTGCTGATCGCCCCATTTGATGGCATTATCACGACTAATAACCTTGTGTTGGGTGAACTCCCACCGGGTAATCAGCCGGCACTGGAATTGGCAAACACGGATGCATTCATCGTCAATCTGTTGATTGATGAAACCGATATTGTGAAGCTGGAAATCGACCAGCCAGTCAATTTCACGCTGGACGCACTGCCCGATGCAGGAATTACCGGTACAATCAGCCATATCGCACTCACACCAGCGCTTGCCTCTGCGGTAACCGCTTACGAAACACAGGTCAGATTGAACCCAACCGAAGAATCTATCCGCTTGGGGATGAGCAGTACAGCCAGTGTCGTCATTTCTCAGGTCGAGAATGCAGTGGTGGTACCCAATCGTTTCATCCGGTTGGATCGTGCGACACAACAGCCAACCGTCACCGTGCTGGACGAGAATAATCGTACCCGCCAGGTTGTGGTTACGCTGGGAGCACGCAATGATACACAAAGCCAGATTTTGAGCGGGCTGGAAGCCGGTCAGCAAGTTGTTCTTGTTGATGACGTGGTATTGCCCGGCGCACTGGGCGGATAGGAGCAAGGCGCGGTGAATCTTTTCAGAAGAAATGCAAATAAAGCTTCGGATAATGGTCACGACCCTGATGTTGTCATTGATATCCGGGGCATCACAAAAATATACCAGATGGGCGATATTGAGGTACAGGCTTTGCGCGGGGTGGATTTGAAGATTCGGCGTGGCGAGTTTGTCGCCATCATGGGGCCATCCGGTTCCGGCAAAAGTACCATGATGAATATCCTGGGCGCGCTTGACCAGCCCTCTGGCGGCGAGTTTTATCTGGATGGCGAAGATGTTGCCCGTCTGAGCGAGAGCCAGTTGGCACGTGTTCGCAATCAGAAAATCGGCTTCGTGTTTCAGAACTACAATTTACTGAAACGCACGACAGCCTTACGTCAGGTCGAATTGCCGTTAATCTATGCCCGTGCAGCAGAGCGCGGCAAAAAAGCGCGGGCTGCCCTGGAGTTGGTGGGTCTGGAAAAACGAATGGACCATCTGCCAACCGAGCTTTCCGGTGGTCAGCAGCAGCGCGTCGCGATTGCCCGTGCGCTGGTCAACAATCCGTCTATGATTCTGGCAGACGAAGCCACCGGTAATCTGGACAGCCGCAGCGGTACAGAAATTCTGCAGATATTCCAGCGTCTGAATCAGGAACAGGGCATCACGGTGGTATTTGTGACGCACGATTCATGGATTGCGCGACACACCCGTCGGCTTGTCATGCTGCGTGATGGCAAAGTCGTGGCTGACCGCCCTATTCCCAAACCCCTGATAGCTGGCGAAGATGAGCGTCCATCTGAAATGGATGAGATGGAAGCGATCTTTCAGGAAGTCTACTATGGTGGTGAGGAAGAAGAGTACAACTAAACTCTATGGATTTCATCGAAAGTTTTCGTATTGCCATTAGCGCAATTATCACCAACCGTCTAAGGACTGGACTCACCATGCTTGGCATCATCATTGGTGTCGGCTCCGTCATCGGCTTAATCAGCCTGGGGCGGGGTGTGGAGGGCTACGTCGAGAATGAGTTTTTATCGCTGGGTGCGAATCAACTTACTATCCTTGCCACCCGGCCTGAAAGCAACACGCGTACCCGTATCGAACCCCTGACGATGGATGATGTCAATATTCTGAGCAGTTCGCTCGATTATCCTTATATCCGGCAAATCGGCGCCCAATACGATGTACTCGGCTTTGTTGCCGATGAGGGCGAAAATCTCAGCCTTACAGTGAATGGGGTGACACCGAATATCAGCAGCATCCGCAACTGGAAAACCATTCGCGGAACGTATATCACGGATGAACACGTGCGCGACAAAAGCCGCGTGGCGGTCTTAGGGCTGGATGTGATCGAAGATTTATATGGCGATCGCGACGTAGACCCCATCGGCCAGGTGATCGTCATTAACCAGCAGGCCTTTACCGTCATTGGCGTAATGGAAGAGCGCGAAGGTGGCTTCAACAATGAAAATGACTCGGTCATTGTGCCTATCAGCACTGCGCAAACACGCCTAAACGATGCGCGCGTTGGTGGCACCGAGATTGTAAACACGATACGAGTCGAAGCGCTGTCTGAAGAAACGATTGATCTGGCTGAACGCGATATTGATCGTTATTTCTTTGAGTCCCATAACATCAATTTTGATGGTGAGCAGGATTATCGCATCACCAATCAATCGGACTTGCTGGATGCTGTCGCTGCCATTACGGGCCTCCTGACTATTTTCCTCACCCTGATTGCCAGTATTTCGCTGCTTGTAGGCGGTATCGGCATCATGAATATTATGCTGGTTTCCGTCACAGAACGTACCCGCGAGATCGGCCTGCGCAAAGCAGTCGGCGCGCAACCCCGCGATATTCTGGCGCAGTTTCTGATTGAAAGCGTGATTCTGTCAGTCATGGGCGGGGCGATTGGCGTATTGCTGGGTTGGTTAATAGGCGTGGTCGGCTCAGCCCTCGTGCCAGAATTACCACTGACGGTGGGTATCGACGCGATTATCCTGGCAACCGCCGTCAGTACCCTGATTGGCGTGGGCTTCGGCATATTCCCGGCCAATCGTGCTGCTCGTATGAATCCTATTGACGCGTTGAGGTTTGAATAAATATGATCACGCAACTGCTGGATAATTTTCGAGTAGCCTATATCGGTCTTATCAGTAATAAATTACGCGCGGCGCTGACTATGCTCGGTGTCACGATTGGTGTCGCCGCGGTGATTATTCTCGTCTCAGTCGGTCAGGCTGTAGAAACATTCGTGGTTGACCAGTTTTCAAGTGTGGGTTCCAACCTGCTTGTGGTGTTCGGGGATGTGTCCAGCACGGGGTCACGCAACCCTAATAACCCCGGTAGCGCTTTTATTCCCCTTACTGAAAGCGATGTAGCCGCCCTTTCTGATAACTTTCGTGTGCCGAGCGTGCGTTCTGTCGCGCCGAATGTGGCGGTGAGTTCCAGTGTGGTCTATGAAGGGCGTGAGGTGGATGCGCAGATTGCCGGAGTCACGGGCGCTTATTTCGACGTTTTAAATGTCGATCTGGTACTGGGTCGATCCATCACCATTGAGGATCAGAATACAACGTCTAAAATCGCCATCATTGACGAACGTGGCGCGGAAATGCTGTTCAACAACGAATACCCGATTGGCAAGCGCATCCGCATTGGTGATGCTTCATTCACGATTGAAGGTGTGCTGGAAAATTTTGGCGGGCCGGGTGGCAATCAGGGCCGTGCACAGATTTTCGTCCCCTTGTCAGCAGCCCAGCGTTATTTCGGTGGAGCCCGTACGCTCACCGGTGAATATGCGATCACCTCCGTTCTGATGGAGGCCATCAGCAAGGAAACCACCAACTCCGCCATCCAGGAAATTGCGGCAGTATTACGCGAAGAACACAAACTGAGCGATGATGAAGACAATGATTTTCAGGTGATCGCCCAAACGCAGATTCTGGATAGTCTTTCCACCATCACGGGCTTACTGACGATATTTCTGGCTGTCATTGCCGGCATATCGCTGCTGGTAGGCGGCATCGGCATTATGAATATCATGCTGGTTACCGTCACCGAACGCACCAAGGAGATTGGATTGCGCAAGGCCGTCGGCGCACAGCGCATCGATATCCTGCTGCAATTTCTGATCGAATCCATCAGTCTGGCGGTTGTCGGCGGCACCATTGGCACCATCCTCGCGATGATATTTGCTTTCTTGATCACCACGCTTGTAGACGATCTCAATGTGGTCATTCAGTTTTCAAGCATCGCCATAGCCACGTTGATCTGTATCGCGATCGGCACATTTTTTGGCGCATACCCCGCCAATCGTGCCGCTGGCCTCAACCCCATTGATGCCCTGCGTTATGAATAAATAAGGAGTATGTGCTAGATCACGCGCTTCAGATACCAGCCCAGCATATCGATGCGCTCGGAATAGTGCAGCAGAGGCGGCACGTCTGGCAGGTGGATGCCGTGCATTTCCGTGACGGTGTTCGCCTCAATTTCCGCCTCTGCGGTTTGCAACCGCCACGGAGCGTGTAAAATCTCGCTCCTGTAAATGCTGCCTTTAGCGTCAGCAGCATACAGGCAGTAGCGTTCCGTCAGCCAGTGATCGAGCGTCCCCGCTTGGCTCAGATACACCGCCGATGTAGGCCGATAACGGGCGATGAACGTCCCGGCAGCAGCTCGGTGATCGGTGCGGGTGCTGGCGTAATTCACCGTCTCCCCTTCCCGCCGAACACGCATCCGCGCATTGAAGTACG
>JBBSQD010000034.1:0-33080 GCA_038258185.1 Aggregatilineales bacterium
AGGATCGAATAGGCCGTGACACTTTTGCCACAGCCACTCTCCCCCACCACGCCCAAAGTCAACCCACGCGGAACGGTGAAATCCACCCCATCAACTGCTTTTACAACACCTTCATCCGTGGTGAAGTAAGTCTTTAAACCTTTAACTTCCAATAAAATATCTGAATTATTTTCCATAAGTCCTCAAACTATGCGTATGGATCAGCCGCGTCACGCAGACCATCCCCCAGGAAATTCAACGCCAGCACCGTCACCACGACAGCCATTGCCGGCCATAACAGCCACGGGGCAGTTGCGACAGAGCGAATATTAGAGGCTTCCTGTAGCAGTACCCCCCAACTCACCACCGGGGGTCGCAAACCCAGACCAAGGAAACTCAGTGAGGTTTCCGCCAGAATAGTGCCAGGGATCGCCAGCGTAATCGAGGCGATGATGTGGCTGTAGAACGCGGGTAGCATATAGCGGAAGATAATCTTGGGTTGGCTGATACCGTCCAGCTTGGCCGCCATGACGAAATCTTCCTCGCGCAATGCCAGGAAACGTCCACGAACCACACGTGCCAGACCCGTCCAGCCGATGAGTGACAGAATCAAGGTAATGGCAAAATAAATTTGCAGCGGCCCCCATTCAGGTGGCATCGCCGCCGCCAGACCGAGCCATAATGGAATGGTCGGAATCGAGCGTAAAAACTCGATTATACGCTGGATAATATTATCAATCGCACCGCCATAGTAACCGGAGATACCGCCCAGAGTGATGCCTAAAATCAGGCTGAAAGTCACGCCGACAAGGCCGATGGACATCGAAACCCGCGTACCATGAATAAGCCGGCTGAATACGTCACGCCCCAGCCGATCCGCCCCCATTAAATACAACGGTTGCGTCTGATCTACCGGGCCAATCAGGTGGATATTGCTTTTAATAATGCCCAGGATTTCATAGGGCGCGCCCTCAACAAACAAACGTATCGGGACTTTCTGTTCTTCGTCCAGCACGAATGTCCGCCGTAAAGCGACCGGGTCAATCTCCGACTTGTAACCATAAACATAGGGGTTAAATCCGCTTTCATCAAACAGATTTAACACCTGTGGTGGTGCCAGCGTGTAAGTCGCATTGTAGACATCCGGCGCCGCCGGGGCAAAGAAATCCGCAAAAAGCGCAATCGTATAAATAAAGATCGTCACAACCCCGCCCAGCATCGCCAGACGATGCCGCCGAAATCGCTTCCAGATGAGCTGCCACTGGGAAGCCACATAAGCACTGGCTTCAACTTCCTCTATGGGTATTGGCGAGGTCGGCGCACCTATCGGTAAGGCGGCATCCTGTGGATTTGGAAAATCAGTTTCCATTACGTGTCCTTTCCCTTACGTGTAGCGGATGCGCGGATCCAGCCAGGCTAACAACAGATCTGAAACCAGCGTGCCGATGACTGTCAAAACGCTTAATAATAAAATAAATGCCCCCGCCAGATACATATCCTGAGACACCAGCGCACGCAGCAACAGCGGGCCAGTCGTAGGCAAACTCAGGACAACAGCCACAATCACAGAACCCGAAACCAGTTCCGGCAAAATGTAACCGATGGTGCTTACAAACGGATTCAGGGCGATGCGAACCGGGTATTTAAGGATAACTTTCCACTCCGGCAGGCCCTTGGCGCGGGCGGTAATCACATACGGTTTGCGCAGTTCATCCAGCAGATTGGCCCGCATGACGCGGATCAGACTGGCGGCACCCGCCGTCCCCAGGATCACCATCGGAATCCACAAATGGCTCATTAAGTCCACTGCTTTTTCAATCGACCACGGAGCTTCCTCATAACCCGGAGAAAACAAGCCGCCGACACTTTGTCCAAAATATTTAAAGGCAATATACATTAATACTAAACCCAGCAGGAAATTGGGTATCGCCAGCCCTAAAAAGCCAAAGGTCGTGGCAATGTAATCGCCCAGTGAGTATTGGCGCACAGCAGAGTAAATACCGATCGGAAACGCGATAAACCAGGTAAACATCAGCGCTGAGGCGGTAATCAGCAGCGTCATATTCATGCGTCCCCAGATAATATTTTCTACTGGTTGTTTCCATTCAAAGGATTGTCCAAAATTACCTTGAAGCACCCCGCCAACCCATTTGAAGTATTGCACATAGATTGGCTGATCCAGCCCATAACGCTGGTTTAAGGCTTCGATCACTTCTCTTTCCACGGTTTCGCCGCTGGATGCGAGATTGGCCACATAAGCGGTTAAATAATCACCCGGTGGCAATTGAATGACGATAAAGGAAACTATCGAAACTGCGAACAGGGTGACGATCATGTATAACGAGCGACGAATAATAAAACGTAACATGAAAATTACCTCAATAGTGGGCTGTACATTGTGGGTTTGGGATAGGGGCGCAAGACTGCGCCCCTATGACCTGTATCAAATTCTTAGTAACCCAGCAAGCCTGACAACTTAACCTTCAATGAAGTATTGGAAGGTGTTGGTCGGGCCGGGGTGAGGGTACAGCCAGGCATTCGGGAAAATTGTCGGCACATTGTAGAAGTTATTCTTGACGATGCCATAACCATTCGGCGGCAGGCTGATACCAATTGCATAGAACTCATCCGCAGAGATTTGCAGTAATTCTGCCATCAGTTCGTTTTGTTCCTCAGCATCGGCTGTCGTTTTAATCTGGTTATACAGATCCATCTGCTGCTGGGCTGCTGCCGGCGGTGCTTCACCACGGGCGTCACCATTGAAGTAGTACTGCCACAGCGGCGCGAAGTTGGACTCGTTGCTGAATGGGAAGTACCAACGTGGCTCCAGGATTACATCCAGGCCGCCATCACCACCCCACATGTCCGCGTCCTGCTGGTTGGCTTCTTTACGATCATAGAAGATCGAGCGGTCAATCACATTGGCGCGGCCATCAACACCTACCGCTGCCCAGTAATTGGTAATCAGTTCCATCATATCGATACCCGGCACGTTGACCGTGTGGACATCGACTGTGAACGTGATACGGTTGCCATCCGGCCCCAGACGGAAACCATCGGCATCTTTTTCGGGGAAGGCCTTATCCAGGTGTTCATTCGCCATATCGACACTGTATTCGGTGTACTGTTTGGCCAGTTGTTCGTTGTACAGCGGGGAAGTCGGGCGCGGGGCCGGCTGATAAGGCTCACCCTGGCCGACATAAATCAGGTCGATAATTTCCTGACGGTTGATCGCGTAAGACAGGCCGATACGGAAATCCTGATTCTGGAAGATTTCACGCTTGACCGGGTCTGCATGCGTCAGATTTAACGCGATGATATTGGTGTTCATGCTGGAAGGCACCGTATCGAAGAAGTGGTAATTTCCAGTTTCCATATTGTCAAAGAAGGTGGCCTTGTTCTCCAGGCCAGAGATGTGACGATCCTGCATGTCAATCTCACCATTGAGGGCGCGCAGAACCAGTGTTTCAACATCATCACCGACATCAGCGCGGATAGTATCAATATACGGATACTGATTACCTTCGGGGTCTACTTTGAAGTAGTAGGGGTTACGGGTTCCGGTAACCTGCGTGGCATCAGCAGCCATCGGTTGCTCAAGCACCCAGGCACTCAACGTTGGCTTGACAGCCAGGAATTCTTCCTGTGCCTGTTGTTCCCACAGGTCAACCCAGGTATCCATACCCGCATCAGCCACCAGCGCATCAATTCCATCCGGGTTGTATGCGGCATTGAACTGTGACAGGAAATGGGCCGGGTATTTCACCGGGCGCAGACCATCAGGCGTGGCCAGACGTTGCAGGAACAGACCATTCGGTGCGGCAAAGCTGAACTTGACGGTGTAATCGTCAATCGCTTCGACAATACCCTGCTCACCACCAGCGACCATCCAGTTAACGGCTGCGGGGCGAACATCGGTGTTGGTTTCATCAGCTTCGTACCAGAACATGATATCAGCGGATGTAAACGGCACACCATCCGACCACTTCATGCCTTCGCGCAGCTTGAAGGTATATTCTGAGCCGTCTTCATTGACTTCCCAGCTCTCGGCGACATTGGGGACAACTTCTGTCCACTCAGCATTCCAGCGCACCAGACCCTCATAACCAATGGTACGGGTAAACAGCGCGCCATCCAGGCCACCACGTGAACCCATGCGCCAGGTACCACCATAAACACCGGTACGATCATTGGGTTCAACCACCAGCGGGTTAACCGGCAGACGTTCTGCCACAGGCGGCAAATCACCTGCGGCCACCATATCAGCCAGCATCGGCGCTTCGTTGTAGGTCATGTCCTGAGCGCCAGTTAAGGCCACAGTCGATAACAACAAAGCGAGTACTAAAATCAAAGCAGTGCTACGTAAGGTTCTCATCTTCTAACTTTTACTCCCAAAACTAATTGCAAATTCATTTTTGTATTTTCTGTCGAATTATGGCTGTGATGGACTCCTTTCTCGACGACAACTTGACATCAATCATATATCATATAGGATATACAGGTAATTTCAAAAAATTCATTGTGGCACCTTCTTTATGGCGCACTCGCGCGAATCACTAATTCGTGCTTTAGAGTGACCCGTTTGCGGGTGAGATCCCCCTGGATGCGCTTCAGCAGCATATCAGCCGCCATTGACCCCACAGCCTGATTTGATATTTCATAGCGCAGAGTCGTCAACTGAGGCGACACCACACTGGCCAGCACGATATCATCAATGCCGATCACGGCAATGTCCTCTGGCACACGCTTCCCCAGCGATGCACAGGCTTGTAAGGCACCCGACGCAATATAATCGTTGTAACACATCAGGCCATCAATCTCTGGGTGTTTTTCCAACAGGGACTGGGTGACGTGAAAGCTTCTTTCCCAATCATTCGCGTCACTCAGGATTTTGTAATCATCATTGGGCAGTAAGTCAGCTTCAACCATAGCCACATCAAAGCAGCGTTGGCGCTCACGTCCGGTATGAGTCGCGCTGCCAATACCGACATATCCCAGGCAGGAACGTCCATTGGCAACCAGATGATTGACCGCCAGACGCATGCCCACCAGTTCATCAATCACAATGCGACCACACACCTGCTCATCCACATCGGTGCTGAAGGCGACCGAAGCCGGTTGTTGTGACAGGAGCTGGGTTAAGTCATCGCAGGCGCTAAACGCGCTGAAAATGATCACACCGTCAACGCGATCTTCTTCCAGCAGATGCAGGACATCCTGCTCACGCTGGGGATTGCGTCCGGTGTTACACAACAGCAGATTATAATCGGCTTCCCATAGGGTAAGCTGAGCACCTTCCAGAATTTCTGCAAAAAACGCGCTGGAAATACTGGGGATGACGATACCAATTTTGTAGGATTTATCACTGGCGAGGCTGCGCGCGATACGATTGGGACGATACCCGACTTCATCCATGACTTTCAAGACATGCTGACGGGTTTTATCGCTGATATCGGCTTTGTTATTAATGACTCGTGAAACCGTCATGGCTGAAACGTCGGCCTTCTGAGCGACATCCGCAATGGTTACACGTCCGGTTTTTTTCGACACTGATTTTTCCAAATAATACAAAAACGCTATTTTAATTAACTTTATGTTACCGCTAACATAATCTGAGATTATAAAGTTTTAGCCCTTTTGTCAAGTTATTCGCGATAATTTGTTAAACATGCACGAAGGTTTATTTCAGTTCACTTTGATTCCGTAAAATACGTTCCAGACGTGGCTTCACCTGCTGGCCGATTTTTGCCGGGTTATACTGTTCACGCAGATGCGCCGCTGCACGATGTCCACGCAGGCGTGCTTCTTCGGGATGATCGTAAACCCCCTGCAGTATTTCTGCCGCCGCTGTGATATCCGGCTCTGCCCACACGTTGCCAGCCCCATAAGGTGGATAATCCTCCGCCAGTTCAACCAATGTATAAGGCACGGCAAAACTATTGTCGGTCGTCATAAAATCCATATTGCCGGAATACGCTGTGGCGATAACCGGTTTCGCCAGATACATCGCCTCAGCAATGGTCAGGCCATACCCCTCCGAGCGATGCAGCGACAGATACACATCGCAGCTATTCAGCAGCGCGTTGGTTTCACCGCGTGTGAGATGGAGGTCAATCAGGATGCCATTCACCGCGTCCACGGCAGCGCGCAATCTTTTGGCATCCTCAGGGTAAGCATTCAGGTTACTCACTTTAATCACCAGGCGGATGGCCTGCTGGCGTTCCTGCTCATTAAAGGCCTGCTGGAAGGCTTCGATCACAGCCCAGGGATTTTTCCGCGCGATGATACTATGGGCATCAAAGATAAACAGACACAGAAAACTATCTTCCGGCAGGTTCAAGTCCGAGCGAGTCACCCCTCCGGCACATCCACGGCAATCGGCAGCGGTATATGTATGACAGGCAGGGGTGACACTGCAGCAATTGCCTGCTGGACAAACGTGGTCGCGGCCCAAATTTCGTTATAGGCTGAAAAATATTTCCCCCATTGCTCAGGGAACTGCTCTAACTCCCAGAACCAAAAAGCGATGTTGTAGTGATTGTAAAAAAGTGCCTCACTCAAACCATCTCGAATAATAAATGTTGCATCAGCGTTGAGATGAATCAGATTTATTCGATAAAGTTCATTGCCGCGTTTACTCTGTATGGGATGCTTATGCAGGTGATCTTTTTCATCAACTCGAATGGGAATAAATCCACAAGGAAAATCGGTTGTCTGTAAGGCACTCAGAATATTTCTCGCTGCCTGTCCAATTCCTTTTTCCGAATAGATATACTCTATAACATTAACACCCCGTTCAAGTTCATCGACAGCATACAGAATAGCGGGCTTATAATCTTCTGACCGATACCCGAAGAAAAAACGGGCGGTCATGATCAGCCGAAGGCCAATCAAGCGGCGTAGCGTTTGCAGAATACCTGACTTTTTGAGCAGGTGACGCACTCCCCCATACAATCCGCCGGGGCCAGTATAAAATTCCGTTTGCACCTCTAAAGCATTGGCCGGAATATAGGGTTCAACTTTTTCTGGAAAATCGCGATAATATCCCCATGTACCCCACCAGCGCCCAGACTTGGCCGGTAGCATTGCCTTATTCTCGGTGATTATCTGAGCGGATACAACGCCTTGCTCATCCAGCAAAGTGCGAATGGGCTGCGTGGCATGTGGATGAAAAACAGGCGAAGAATTCTGCCGTTCAACAAACCATTGTGCAAAACGCAGTTGATCTCCCGTTTCAATATGAGGAAACAGCTTCTGTAAATCGGGGCGATCACGATACAAGGCCAGCATATACGGGGATAACACCCCTTGCGGTGTTATACACCAATCCCGGAAATTATCGACACTCTGGCAATCAAACGGATTTTCCCAGCGATCACCCTTCGGATCCTGCTCTATCAGGCAGTCCCGATGATAAGCAGTAATCGCACCACCATCACTAAAAACTCCATACGCATACGGCCAATTGCGCTGTGATTCATAGCCCTGCGCCAATAAGCGGTCAGCATAATCCTGCATAAGGGTGTGAAACGCAGGCTGAAGGTCGCTCAACACATGGCGATTCTGATGGCGAGAAACCTGTTCCACATTGTAGAGATCAAATCCGCTAAAGTGAGGAAATGTCAGCGGTTGACCATTAACTGTATAGCCCTCTCTGCCCTGCTGTAAATCACAATGTTTGAAATTCCAGTAAGCAATGTTATAGGTTGAATCGCGCAGGATATACACACCGTCAAACAAACTCGGCGCGAAATCCATCCAGCGCTGATCAACAAACATGCCGTTGTGCTGATCACTATAGCCCTGATCGTACAATTTTCGCTGCCACCAGCGCAGCAGTTCTCGCCATTCCCCCCGGCGGCTAATGGCAAAAAACCCCAGATTGTAAGTCCCCGCCAGCA
Source organism: Aggregatilineales bacterium (assembly GCA_038258185.1). GTDB lineage: Bacteria > Chloroflexota > Anaerolineae > Aggregatilineales > Phototrophicaceae > JAIOHN01. The sequence goes on from JBBSQD010000034.1 coordinate 7,881, forward strand.
GCAAATCCAGTTCTGCAGGCCGATAACCGTCATCAAGTGGTTGCAAAATGTGTGGCGTCAGCACCGTCATCTGGCTATCTAACAGCCTGATCACCGCATTTAAGGGGTTAAACAGCAGAATATCGGGGTCGAGATAAATAACTTTTGTGGCCTGATAATCCTCAAACAGCCGTTCCAGATAGTACGGCTTCACGGCGGTATTCAACTCGAGGATGTCATAACGCATTGACACATTCAGCCAGCGCGGAATCTCAAGATCACGGGCCAGCATCAGCGTGAAGTTCTCCGCAGTCGGGTCGAAATAGTCTTCGACTTCATCCACCAGCATAACAACCCGTTCAGCTTCGGGGTGATGCTCGGCGACGGATTGCATCAGCACACGCGCCTGAGCCAGATAATTTTTAGAAATAGTCGTGCAGATAACCAGCCGATCCATTGTTTTTGAGTCGTCAGGCATAGTCATGGAGCAGATAATCCGCCGCGCTTAAGCCCGACAGCGCTGCTCCCTCGACGCGGGGGCCAGCAAACGCATCACCCGCGAACAGCAGCGGAGATGCCCCCGGCACAATTAAGCAGGGATCAGCATAGCTATGTACGGGTTGGCTGTAGCGCCAGCCATGCACCTGATACCGGATCACTTTCGCATCACCAAGATATGATGCTGCTGCTTCCAGCAGAAGTTGACCCGCCGCATCACGGTCACCTTCAAAATGCTCACGGCTAAAACCCGATGCGCCGTGAATCGTCAGACCAAAAGCGGGAGAAATCCCTTTGCGGTGATTCTCCGCCAGCCAGCGAATCGGCTCGCTATCAATTTGCACGCCACCCGGTTCCGGCACATTCGGCGCGGAATCCAGCAAGGCCATGACGGCAATACAGGGATCATACGTGATCGCATCCAGTGCCTCGCGTGCCGGGGCTGGCAAAACGTAATTTCCAGCATCCATCAGCGCCAGAGATTGCGGCACAGGTGCGGTCAGCAGCAATGCCTGACTCCGCAGTTCTTCGCCCGCTTCAGTCGTCGTAATCCACGTGTTATGGTCAAGTCTGATACTGACGACTTTTTCGCTGGTGCGCACATTAACCCCCTGTGCCAGATGCTTGGGCACAGTCGTCATGCCATGAGCGCCAACATAACGCGTATGTCCATCCTGCTGCCATTCGCCATTAGCATTGGCAAAACCGTTCGCCCAATCCCGAACCAATCCGGCCTGCAGCCACGCTTCGACCAGCGCGCCAAAGCGTTCACTACGCTGCGTAAAAAACTGGGCGCCATGATCAAACACGCCATCGTCCATGCGCCGGGTAGCCATCCGCCCCCCTACCCCGCGCCCTTTATCCAGCACGACCACCTGCTTACCGCCATCAGTCAATTTACGGGCTGCCAGTAAACCGGAAATCCCTGCACCAACAATTAAACAATCGATCATTTTACATAGTCCATAATCAGCACACGTGTGGATGCCGGGATTTGTTCGGGTGTCAAAGTGGTTTCATAACTCAACGCGAAATCCACGGCGTCATTATCAAAATAAGCCAGGAACGAGGGAATCCACAGCGCGTTACGGGGTTTATAACTTAAAGTCTGAAAATGCATCGGGATGACAATGTGGGGTTTTGCCCCATCAATGACCACCTTCAAATCATCCAGTTCAAGCACCGGATGACCTCCAGCCAACGCCAGCAAAACATCGACATCCTTGAAGAAAGCGATCTGTTCATCATTGAGCGGATTGCCCACATCACCCATATGAGCGATGCTGATGCCATCCACCGTGAAGCGATACATGCCATTCTGGTCAGGGTCATGATATTTATGATCAAGCGCTTCCATCGCTTCAATTGCATGGATCGTGATGCCATGTGCGCTCGTCTGGCCGCCTTGCCGCGCCACATCCAGCGCGGTCACCACGGTGGGATTACCGGGAATCAAGTCCGCACGGCAATGAAACAAATCATTATCGGATGAACGAATCACCATATCCGCATGTTCAGCTACAGGTTGATAACCAGATGTTTCCGGCGTATAGGGGTCGGTGGCGATCGTCAGGCCATTATCAGCAGTAATCAAAAAGCAGGCCTGCCCATACCATTTAATTTTCATAGAGCTACCCTCTTGTGTTTGCGATTATCTGCTTAATTTTACCCGCGAATGGATTACCAGCTAGTTTTCAACAAAGTCAGCGGATTAGAGTGAGGGCAGCAGCACAGATTTTGCAAGATTGGTATTCGGAGAATCAGGAACACAGAGGCGGGAATTTTCTTGCCAGCCGTTTTGGAGGGTCGGCAAGAAAATGAGGTTTCAGAATGTCATGGCGCTAATCGAAAACGGCCATTTAATAAATAGTCTTCACCACAGAAAACGACACTGAGATCAGCGATAAAGGACCATCTCAATACGGCGGAAAGACTCCATATAGCCCAGGCTTTGATACGCGGGCCAGATAACCTTATCCAGCGCGACATTCTCCACACTGGTATCTTTCTGGGGGTATTGGCGGTGCAGGTGATAAAGCAGCGCTTTTGCCATATCCGCTGACAACTTGCCCGGTTCACCCAGTACAATATGCGCAATCTGAAACGCCTTGTTCTGAAACACCAGCCAGCCTTTTTCACCAGCGACCAGAGTCAGTTCAAAGCCTTTAAGGCTGCCCGCCTGGAAAATCGACTTGCCTTCTTCGACCCATGACGCGCCATCATCATAATTCTGCAACCGGGTCGTAATCTCATCGTCGGACATAAGGGTAATTTGCGCATCGTCGAATGCGGCTCTATCCGCAGGGGCGGCAGGAGGTCGACGGATAACTAATAATTCGCGGGTTTCGAGAAAACCCAGCTTGGTAAATAACCGGTGCGCCGGTTCATTCCCCTTAATGACTTCAAGCTGTACCAGACGCGATTTACGGCTTTGCGCTTCCGCCAGCATCACATCCATCAGAAACTGGCCGGTTCTGCGACCGCGACCATTCGGAATGACGCCGAGTCGGGTAATCCAGGCGCGATCATCGCGAATACCCAGCATACCGACCCCGGTTGGCTCAGAATCAGAGCTGAGCGACACAAACGATGAGTCCAGATCAATGTCGTAATGGCGAACATATTCTTCCATACGCCGGGCATTCATCGGCATAGGGACAATATAATCTACTCGTGTCTGATTATAAATGTCCGCCAACTCACTAAAACTGTAACCGCTGGTCGGAGAAACGGTTTGATTACCGTATTGCTCAAGCTCTACATCCGATGCGATGCGTTGTGTAGTCAATAGAACTACTCCTCAACTTACTACGACGATGCTGCTGTGACCAAATAACTTTCAATTTGTCCAGCAAATGCACGCGTATCAATTGGCTTGGTAATGACCCCGTCACAACCATAAGCGTTTGCCATTTGTAAGGCAGAAGCCTGCGGCCAGGCTGTAAAAGCAATGATCGGGACATGATTAAGGGCTGCCTGCTGCCGTAGCAGCGCCACAACCGTCTGGCCATCCATATCCGGTAAGCCGAGGTCAACCAGAATAAGCTGCGGCATGGCATCTTCCAACAGGTTCAAGCCAGCTTCACCATCTTCAGCAATTAACACTTGATGACCCGCGTGCCGCAACAGCTTAGCCGCCATACGCGCATTTTGTTCGTTATCTTCGATCAGTACGATGGTACTCATCGGTTTCTCCACTTCTCAGGCTTTATTGTGCTGGGATTGGGTCAAAAAGGCGCCGACGGCATTCAGCAGTTCGTTTTTGGTCACTGGTTTCGCCAGATACCCATCACAACCCGCAGCAATAAAGCGTTCACGATCACCATGCATGGCATTGGCAGTCAGTGCAATCACCGGGATGTGAGCCATGCTGGGAGAAGCCTTCAAACGGGCTGTAGCTTCCAGTCCGTCAATATCCGGAAGGTTGATATCCATCAGGATCAGGTCGGGCATTTCGCGAGCGGCAATAGCTACGCCAGATAAGCCATCAGTGGCCTCAATCATTTCGTATCCACCGATATGGAGCATCTTACGTACCAGACGCATATTCTGTGGGTTGTCTTCAATATAAAGAATTCTGCTGGGCATAATGTACAATCCCTTCTGATTATTGTTATTGTAATTGATAATTAATGTTAAATCAATACATCATTAATTATCGAGAGAAATTGCTGACGGTCAAGTGAAGATTTTCCTAAAAGCGAATGAATTTTTGAATCCAGACTTTTTATGTCCTCCGAAGACAGGTCTTTAGCAGAGGTAATCACAATCGGGATATCACATAAAGCCGGGTCACTTTTCAGCGAATCGACAATCTCGAAGCCATCCATATCCGGCAAAACCAGATCCAGAATCACCAGCTCCGGGTGGAATTTATAAATCTTTTTCAGACCTTCCCGCCCTGTTTCGGCGGTGATGACCTGATAATTCCCGCTCGATTCGAGATAGCGCCGTGTCAATCGCAGATCGTTAGGATTATCATCCACCACCACGATTAACGGCAAGCCACCTTCTTCATTCATGCTGGCAGTCTGGGGTTGGATAGACGCCACCAGCTTAGTGGATGATCCTTGCAGATTCGCCGGGTCATGCCCCAGGGTTTTTACGACATGATCCACTAACTGGCGCGTATCAAAACCGCCCTTCGTCCACACGGAGTCCGAGAATGCAGACAGGATTTCACGATCACGGCTGGACAGCGTTTTAGCCGAAACGACCATCACCGGTATATGGGCCGTGTCAGGGTCGTGCTTCAGTTTTTCCAGCAAAGTGATGCCATCCATCTCAGGCATGGTCAAATCCGCTACAATCAGGTCAGGCTTCCGCTGACGCACCATTTCCAGTGCTTCGACTCCGCTCTGTGCTTCGTAGACCCTATAACTTTTATAACGTTGCAGCAAGCGTCGAATCAGGCGCCGGTCATTCAGGGTATCATCCACCACCAGCACAGTCGTCACCTGTTCGTCCAGATGCTCCAGCGCGGCGCTTAAGCCATCCTCGCTGTGATTGGGTTGCAGGTGTTCACCCTGCTCATGCAGTTCCAGATTTAATAAATACTGGTCACCCAGAATATGACTTTCTGCCGGGAAAGTATGACCGGAGCAGTTCACCACCACGATTTCGTCGGGTTTAATCGTACCGTTCCCCAACAACTTTTCCAGGCCGGCAAATGCGACCGCCGTAGCGGGTTCAACCGATAATCCCGCCGTACGGGCTAACTTGCGCATGGCCTCAAAAGCGATGCCATCCTCGATGGCGGTCATTGTACCACCGTTGCTCAGAACAGCCTCGTGCAGTTGATTATAACTAAAACCGGGATCACCCGTCGCCAAAACTGTAATCAGTGTTTTGGGCACAACCGGCGCAGCTTCGGACAAACCTGCCTGGAAAGCATGCACCATCGGCGCACAACCTGCCGCCTGGATAATCCCCAGCTTCGGCATCTTATCAATCAAGCCCATAGCGAGCAGCTCTGTGAAGCCTTTCCACACACCCAGCGGGCCAATGCCACCGCTCACCGCCTGGATGTACCAGTCCGGGCTGACAAAACGTCCGGGGGTGTCTGGGTGCAATTGCAGTCCCAACTGTTCCGCAATCTCGAAAGCCAGGGTTTTCATGCTTTCCTTACCGGGGATAGATTTGGCACCTTTATCGAAATGGATGCCTTTACGACGGGCAAATTCCGCCGCGACGTGTTTGGTTTCATCATAGGTGCCGGAGACTTTCACCACCTCAGCGCCATACAGCGCAGCCTCACGCATCTTCTCTGCGGGGACAAGGCTGGTCAGGAACAACCACAGCTTAATGCCAGCACGGGCGCAGTAAGCCGCATACGCCGACGCAGCGTTACCCGTGGAGGCAAGGACACATTCCATGATTCCGGCGCGTTTTAGAGCGGTTACTGCTAAAGCCGCCTGTCGATCCTTAAACGAGCTGGTCGGCCCCTGCCGCTCATCCTTGATATAAATGTGGGGATGCTTGTACAGGCGCTCATACTGATACAAGCGAATGAGCGAGGTATAGCCCTCTCCCATCGAAATTTCAGGGTCGGGTTCACTCATCGGCAGCAGTTCCGCATAACGCCACAAGGACTGCGGACGCCCCGCCAGAAGCGACGGCCATAGTTGCCCGACTGCCGCATAATCATAACGAGCATCGACCCAGGCTGAACCACACTGCGGGCAACCTGCAATCATAAGATCGGTTTCCATCTCATGACTACATTCGAGACACAGAACTTTGGTGAAATATTTCGACATCGTGACCATTCCCAGAGGTGGATTTTGTGTAAAATACAAAACTTGCAGATAGGGTTGTAGGGGCACAGTAAGCTGCGCCCCTACAGGGGTTTCATCAAAAGGGGCGAGTTTTCCCGCCCCCGGAAATCTTAACCGCGAACTTTACTTTCCTGATAGAGTGGGAGTGTAAACCAGAAGGTTGTACCGACACCCATTTCACTATCCACTTCGATATCGCCGCCATGCATCTGGATCAACTGACGGGTAATCGCCAGACCCAGCCCTGTACCACCAGCGCGTCGGGTGGAAGAACCGTCCACCTGTCGGAACTGATCAAAGATCGTCGGCAGGTCTTCCTTATTCATGCCGATACCCGTATCCTTCACGGTAACCACGGCATTGTCAGAGTTGTTCCGGCCAATCTCGATCGTCACACTACCCTGCTCCGTAAACTTCACGGCGTTACTGAGGATATTCCAGATGATCTGACGCAGGCGAATGGCATCCGCATAAACCGCCGGAATATCGTCGCTTTCAATCAGTGTCAGAGTGACAGGTTTGCTCTTTACCAGGATTTCCGCCGCATGAACGATCTCATGGGTAAACTTCTTCAGGTCCAGCGGTTGATAGTCCAGGCTCATCTGCTGGGCTTCAATCTTCGCCAGGTCGAGAATATCGTTAATGACGTTGAGCAGATGCTGACCGCTACCATGAATAGCTTTCACATCTTCGACAGCATCTTCGCTCAGTTCACCGTCGATACCGTCCAGCATGACTTCAGAGTAACCGATGATCGAATTCAACGGTGTCCGCAGCTCATGGCTCATGTTCGCCAGGAATTCAGATTTCAGCCGGTCAACTTCACGCAGCCGGTCAGCCGTTGCGAGCTGGCGTTCGTAAGCACGTGCGTTCTCGATAGCGACTGCAACCTGCCCAGCCAGTGTCGACTGAATGCGGATATCTTCATCTTTGAAGCGATCAATTTTCTCCGACTGTACGTCCAGCACACCGATAACCTTGTCACCCACGATCATGGGGACGGCCATTTCCGATTTCGTATCCGGCAGCAGCGGATTCGGCAGGAAGTCCGGCGTTTGCGAAACATCGTTCACGATCACGCCGATGCGCTCACGTGCAGCGCGTGCAACCAGCGAATGTTGCCGGTCTGCCGGGATAGAGTGTCCGCCCATATGCATTAAGCGTCCAGCATCACCAGCACCTGCCGCCAGTTCCAGTAAGGTTCCCTCTTCATTGAGGAGGTAAACATGGGCATGGTAGAGATTAAAGCTGTCTTTGGTCAGTTCACTCACCTGGGCCAGCAGTTTATCCACATCCAGAATACTGGAAGCAGCCGTACTCACCTGGGCCACCGTCTGCAACTCAATCGCACGACGCTGAATTTCTTCACCCGCGCGGATAATGTCGATTACCGGTGCAGCCTGCTGCCGGATGGCATCAAAGATACGTTTCTGCTCGTCGGTGAACTTAACAGGGTTTTCCCAGTTCAGGTTGTAAATTGCTGCCCATCGTCCTGCCTGATATAGCGGGATAGTGACCGCGCTCTGTGTCTTCAGTTGGCTATAAGTCTGACGCGTGATGTCGTCAACCTGCGGATCCGTCTGCATATCTTCGATCATCCGCACATGGTACGGGTCAGAAATCCACAACTGAGCAAAGTCGAAATCTGGCAGGTAGAACCGTGATCCAACCGGGGCACTCAGGGTATCTGCCGACTGGGTCCACTCTGCGCTGATTTCCATCCAAATGGGTTTGCCACGCTCGTCATTTTCGATCAGTCCCAGCGAGATCGTTGAAGCCCCAAGTTCTTTCAGATAAGACAATGGTGCTTCGAACACATCGTTGTACGTTTGCGCAGTGTTCAGTTTATTGGCAATTTCGTACAGGGTTTCACGTTCTTCAATGGCCAGCGTCTGCACGTGGATGTCCGTACAAGTGCCGACCCACTCGCGCAGGGTGTCGTTTGCAGTATCGATGATGGGCACGCCACGCACTGAAAAGTACCGGTATTCGCCATCATAGCGGCGGATGCGGTATTCCACTTCGTACAGGCTGCGCGTATCGACACAGTGCTGCCAGATGCCCGCCGTGCGTTCCCGGTCTTCTGGATGGACGGCACTCAACCAGCCCCATCCTTCGACTTCCGGTTGTGTCTGGCCGGTGTACTCGCGCCACGCCGGCATGTCATAGACCGCGCCCGTCGCGTCCGTGTTCCAAATGATCTGGGAGGTGGCGGCGGTCAGCGAACGGTAGCGCTCCTCACTCTCACGGATGACTTCTTCCTGCTTCTTGATATCGGAAATATCATGAGCAAAGCCGAGAATGCCGTAGGTATTGCCGTACATATCCTTCAAGGGCAACTTCGTGGTATCAAAGACGGTCTGATTACCCTCAGAGTCAACCACTATATCGAAGGGGTTATGGACAGACTTACCACTTTTAAACACATTCACATCGTCCGCCCGGAAACCCACAAGGTTCTTTTCAGCATCCCCAAAGACCGCTTCTTCCGTGAAGCCAAGCTCGATATCATCCTTACCCACGAAGTCAGCAGGTGTCAGGTGAAGCGCATCGGCATAGCTCTTGTTGACCATCAGATAGCGATAATCCGAATCTTTGGTGAAAATCCAGTCTGGTGTGGCGTCAATGACCGTGCGCAGGAAGGCCTGTGAACGTTCGATTTCTGCCTCAGCCTCCTTACGATCAGTAATATTGAAGATAACGCCATTATAGGTAATCTCGCCGGCTGAACTTGTACTGAGTGCCGCAATACCCTGCCACCAGTTTGTTCTGCCATTCTTATGGATAACGCGTCCTTCGTAACTCCATTCGGAGCCCGTCGAAATTGCTTCATTGACTGAGGCGATAAATTCTTCCTGGTCATCCGGGTGAATTCGCGCCATGAAATTTCCAAAATCTTCCATCGCTTCTTCACTGGTAATGCCGATGACATCAACAATACCCTGACTGGCATATGGGAAAAACCATTCCCCATCCTTAGCGCCAAATCTGACGATTGCGCCTGGAATTGTAGCCGCGATATCCCGGAAACGCGCTTCACTGGCAAGCAGTGTTTCTTCAGCCAGCTTACGCTCCGTAATTTCGTGACGGACCGCGATGTACTGATAAGGTTTACCCTGCTCGTTGATGAACGGCACAATCGTGGTGTTCACCCAGTAGATGCTACCATCCTTGGCTTTATTCTGGATCTCACCCTTCCAGGTTTGACCATTGGCAATAGTGACCCACAAATCACGGATAAAGTCCTTGGAATGGTAACCAGAGTTAACCATCCGATGATCCTGTCCAATCAACTCTTCACGGGTATACTTGGAAATCTCGCAGAACTTATCATTGACATAAGTGATCATGCCACTCACATCCGTGATCGCCACAATCGCGCTTTCATCAAGGGCGAAACGCAGATCTTCGTTACTACGGACGAGTGCAGCCAGACTTCTGTTGGTTTCACTCTGGGTCAGGTAAGCACGCCGGTTCGCCAGTACCGAGGCAGCTGTTGGCACAATCTGCTGGAAAATAGCGCGTGTGTCCTCATCAAAATGCTGAGGTTCCGACCAGGCAAAGGACATCATGCCCTGCCAGCCACTACCGGTTCTCAATGGAATATTGACCACTGCCTTTACGCCGATTGCCTCGGAATAAGCGCGGGCGGCGGCGTCTATGCGCTCATCGTTGAAGAGATCTTCAATGATAAACGCCTGATCCGGGTTGGCAAAAATCTGATCAATGTAAGGCAGAGTTTCGTGAGTCAGGGTTTTGCTGGGTAATGCGTCTACCGGCAGGATTGTTCCATCGCCCATGCGCACCGCAACCAGATCAACCGTTTCAGGTTCATTGTTTTTATTGAGTTCAACAAAGCCCAGGCTGGACATCACAATATGACTCTGTTCAGCAAATGTCGCGACCGCAGCCAGAATTTCGTCTTCGTTATCCGCCTGTGACAGCGCCGCATTCATTGTCGCCAGGGTTTGAGCACGATTACCAGAGCGCGCAACCAACTGCTGGTTATAATCACGCTCCAGCGCACTCGCCATCAGATCGGTGAAGGCTTCCGCCAACCGAACCTCATCTGTTGAGAATTTGCGCGGCACATCGCTGAAGAAGTTCATCGACCCCATCACGCGACTGCCCAGACGAACCACTGTTGTAATATATGCTTCATAACCCAGGCTGCGTAAACCAGCAGCCGTCATTTCATCCAGAGTCCCCACATCACCAACGACGTCTGTCCCTTTTTTGCTTGTCTCATATACGTTAGGGAAAGCGCTCATAGGGAAACGCATGCCAAACTGTCCACTTGGAGGTGTGCCCGGCTGACTGGCAATACCAATTGTTTCAAAGTAGGTCGCGGTTGAGACATCGAAACCCTCAAAAGCAACCAGGGCGATAGAGGTATACTGGAAAATATGGTTCTCGGCAATCGAATCAACCATTTCCTGTGCGTTGCTGGCCTCGTTCAGCGCCGCGCTCACCTGATAGAGTGCTTCAGACTGTTTACGGGTATTCTCTGCTTGTCCGAAGGAACGCGCGTTGGTAATGGCTACCGCGATCTGCGTGGATAGTACACGTTTGGCTTGAATGTCTGATTCACTGAATGGCTGGTCCTTGTTATCCTGAATATCCAGCACACCCAGCAGTTCGCTGCCGAATGTAATCGGGATGGCCATTTCAGAACGGGTTTCCGGCAGCAATTTGTTAGGCAGGAAATCCGGCTGTTGGCTGACATCATCAATCACCACCACTTCACGACTACGTGCCGCACGTGCCACCAGACTCTTGGGGTTATCCAGAGCGATCAGATGGCCGCGTTTCACCAGTTCCTGACCCACTTCACCGGCACCGGCTGCCAGCACCAGATTTTCATGATCCTCATCCAGCACATAAATCTGGGCATGATAACGATTGAAGTTTTCACGGGTCAGATTCACAATCGAGAGTAACAAATCCTGCATGTCCAGGTTAGTAGCGATCTCAGCACCAACCTCAGCCACCGTTTCAATTTCATTAGCATGATGGTTCATCTGAACAAGCAGGCCTTCAGCCACGTCACGGGCGCGTTCCGCTTCTTCATTCGCGCGGATGACTTCGATAACGCTGGTTGCCTGATGTCCGACAGCGGTAAAAACTTCTTCCTGTCGAGCGTTAAACTTATAGGGCTTCATCCAGGAAATAATATAAGCGCCTACCCAGTGTGTGCCTGTGTGCAGCGGAATAGCGACCAGCGCCTGAAGACCAAAGGCTTTTAAAGATGCGCGTGATTTCGCGTCGATACGCTCATCATTGTCAATATCCTCGACCATCACAGGCTTGTCTGTGCTGGAAAGCCATAAATTTGAAAACGGAGAGCCGGAAAGTGGGAAACTTGCCCCTACAGGGGCGCTGGGGAGTTCTGGTTTTGACTTCCATGTCCCCACTACAGTCACCATTGAGTCCTCAACAGCAGCGCCGAAGTCGACATAATTCAAAGTCGCAATGTCGGCCTTCTGTTCCACGATATAAGGGACAACCACATCCAGAATTTGTTGTGGGGTCTGCGCGGTGTTAAGGTGGTTTGAAATCTCGTACAGGACTTCGCGGACTTCGGTTGCATCATGTGCTGCGGTGACATCGCGCGCCACGAAATGCATCAGGCTGTTTTCGATATCGGGCGTGACGTTCCATGAAATCCAGCGATAACTATCGTCTTTAGCCCGATAACGATTAACAAATTGGAGAGAAGTCGCCCCTTCGCCAATCTTCGCGGCTTCGGTATTGGTCATCTCGACATCATCGGGATGCACAAAGCTGATAAAGGGAGCTTCGGTTAATTCCTGGCGGTTATACCCTAACACCTTCTCCCATGCGGGATTGAGGAAGGTAAAATAACCGGCAAAGTTTGCCGAGCCGATCATATCGACCGAGTTCTGGTAAACCATATCCAGTTCTTTACGGGATTGTTCAACCTGCGCGAAGGTGCGCGCATTTTGTACCGCTACCGCAATCTGGGTTGCCAGAACTCGTTTAGCCTGAATTTCTGATTCACTGAATGGCCGGTCCTTGTTATCCTGCACATCCAGCACACCCAGCAGTTCGTTGCCGAACATAATCGGGACTGCCATTTCAGAACGGGTTTGCGGCAGCAATTTGTTGGGCAGGAAGTCCGGCTGCTGGCTGACATCATCAATCACCACAGCTTCATGAGTACGCGCCGCACGTGCTACCAGACTCTTGGGGTTATCCAGAGCAATCAGATGGCCGCGTTTCACAAGTTGCTGGCCAATTTCGCCAGCACCAGCCGCCAGTACCAGATTTTCATCATCGTCCAGCATATAAATCTGGACATGATAACGATTGAAGTTTGTGCGGGTCAGATTCACAATCGAGTCTAACAGATGATCCATATCCAGGTTGGTAGCGATTTGGGCACCCACTGCCGCCACCGTTTCAATTTCATTGGCACGCTGGTTCATTTCACTAAGCAGGTGTTCAGCCGCTTCACGCGCCTGTTGCGCTTCACCAGTAGCGCGAATAACCTCAATAACGCCGGTCGCCTGTCGTCCGATAGCAGTAAAAACTTCCTGATGCTGGCTGGTAAACTGGACAGGTTCTAACCACGAGAGCACATACGAACCTACCCAACGAGTGCCGGTGTGCAGCGGAATAATGGCGAAGGCGTGAATGCCATAATCTGTAAAGCCGACTTTCGATTCATCTTCAAGACGGTCATCGGTTTCAATATTCCCGATCAGAACAGGGGTATCTGTACTGGAAAGCCACAGCTTTGAAAACGGAGAAGCAGCTAACGGGAACTGTGTGCCTATCGGCGCAGCCATTACATCAGGGCTGGACTTCCATGTACCAACGATGGTGATCGTACCACCCTGATCATGATCGTCCGACAGACTATCAATATAATCCAGCGAAACCAGGTCAACGCCGGTTTCTATCGTATAAGGCAGAATGGCATCCACGATATCCTGTGGGTGCTGTGCCCCATTGAGGTTATTGGAAATTTCATACAATATGTCACGGACTTTAGCAGCATCATACTGTTCAGTAATGTCACGGGCCACAAAATGAATCAGCCCGTTTTGCAAATCGGGAGTGGCATTCCATGAGATGCGACGATAGCCACCCTCTTTAGTGCGGTAACGGTTGGTGAATTGCAGAGTAGTCGCCCCTTCACCAATCTTTGCGGCCTCAGCATTCGTCATATCCACATCATCGGGATGGACAAAGCTCACAAAAGGCGCAGCAGTTAATTCCTGTCGGTTAAAACCCAACACCTTCTCCCATGCAGGGTTAAGGAAGGTGAAATAACCTTCAAAATTTGCCGAGCCGATCATATCGACTGAATTCTGATACACCATATCCAGTTCTTTACGGGATTGCTCAACCTGCGCGAAAGCTCGGGCATTTTGTACGGCCACCGCGATCTGGGAAGCCAGCGCCATTTTCACCTGGATATCCGCATCAGAGAAGCGGTTCATCGTATCCGACTGAACATCCAGCACGCCAATCACTTCTGTACCGATGATCATCGGAGTCGCCATTTCAGAACGCGTCTGCGGCAGTAACGGATGCGGCAGGAAGTGGTCATCGTTTAGCACATCATTGACAATCACACCCTCACGACTGCGAGCAGCAGTCGCGACGATACTATCTTCACGATCAAGTGCGATACTGCGGCCTTCTGCAACCATCTGTCGACCGACTTCACCCGCACCAGCGACTAAAACCAGTGTATCTTTGGCGTTATTCAGCAGATAAAAATGGGCATGATACAGGCCGAAATCATCACGGGTAAGCGTGGCGATCTGGGGCAGCAGTTGATCCAGGTCAAGGATGGTCGCGGCAGCCATAGCCACTCGTGCCACGGTTTCCATTTCATTGGCCCTATGAGCGTCGAAGCTGGAATGTGACTCATCCGTCATATTATTCAATTCAGTGTTCATATTATTCTGGTCTTGGGGTGAAATCTTTTTCGTTGCCATGGAAGTCCTCTAAACTATCGGCCTTGAGCCGTCAGTCAGGCAGAATAAATAACAATCGTGGGCCTGACAGCACTTTAGCGTCTTATCTTCTCTTAATCTATAAATCATTGTAATGTTCATTAGCAGCTATATAGAATTAAGATTGTGAGGATTTAATGTATGAAAAGCCAAATCGCCGGTAGAAGTTTTCTAACCGGCGATCTAAAAGAAACCATATGGCGCAATAATTTTTGTGCAGCCTCAAGCCATTAACTCATGCTGAAAATCGGGCTGATGTAATGCTGCTCACGGGCATAAGCCAGCAATTCCTCGCGGAAATTGGGATGGGCGATACTGACTAAAGCCTGCACCCGCTGTGCAATGGTTCTGCCCCATAAGTCCGCGACACCATACTCCGTCACAATATAATGCACATCGTTGCGGGTGGTCGTCACCCCTGCCCCCGGTTTCATCTGGGTGACAATGCGGCTGATAGTGTCATTTTTGGCCGTGCTCGGCAGCGCAATAATCGACTTGCCATCTTTACTGCGCGATGCACCCCGCACAAAATCAAGCTGACCACCTACCCCACTGTAAAAACGTGGTCCAATACTGTCCGCACACACCTGCCCAGTCAGATCGACTTCCAGCGCGGAGTTGATCGAGATCATACGGTCATTCTGCGCGATGATAAACGGGTCATTGACGTATTCCGTCGGGTGCATTTCGATAATCGGGTTGTCGTGGATGTAGCGATACAGTTCATGCGTGCCCAGCACAAAACCTGCCACGACCTTACCGGGGTGCAGCGACTTGGCCGCATTGGTGATAATCCCCGCTTCGATCATATCCATCACGCCATCGGAGAATAATTCGGTATGGATGCCCAGGTTTTTATGATTGGTCAGGCGGCGCAGCACCGCATCCGGAATACCGCCGATGCCGGTTTGCAGGGTCGCCGCATCAGGGATTAGCTCAGCGATATGGTCAGCAATCTGGTTCTGAACACTGGAGGCTGGCTGAGGGGGCACCTGTGGCAGCGCATAATCGACTTCAATAAAATAATCAATCTGGCTGACGTGAATAAAACTATCGCCGAGTGTACGCGGCATATTGGGGTTCACTTCCGCAATGACCATCTTCGCGCTTTCGGCTGCGCTTTTGGTCACGCCGACCTCGACCCCATACGAGCAGAAACCATGATCATCCGGCGGGCTGACCTGAATCACGGCGATATCCAGCGGCATCCGACCCCGCCGGAACAGCAGCGGAATCTCCGACAGGAAAACCGGCGTAAAATCCGCCAGCCCTTCGTTAACCGCCTGCCGCACATTCGAGCTGATAAACACACTGTTGACGCGGATATGCCCCAGCATATCGGGCGTAATATAATTAAGTGGCCCCAGGTCAAGCAGTTGCACCAGTTCCACGTCCTGCACTTCGATATACCGCAGAGCGAGCGCCTCTGTAAACCACTGAGGCGTAGAGCAGTTGCCTGTCAAAAACACCCGCTGCCCGGACTGCACTTTTTGGGCGGCTTCTTCCGCGCTGATCGTTTTTGTTTGCCACTTCATCGGCTTTATCGTCCTCGTGTGTTTGCTAAAGTGATCGCTATACCCTCATATTAATTCATCACAATCCATCAGTAATAGTGAAAATAATCACCAAAAGTCATGTAAGGTGACATGGAATCCAACCGAAAACTGGACTTAGCACATTTCACGAGGTGCGTTAAGATTCAACTTATACTTAAGACATTATATAAAGGCGCCTACAATGATTAATACGCTACCCTTCTCCCCTTTGACCGCCGACCAGCGTCATCAGTTTGACGATGAAGGCTTTCTGATTATCCGCAATGTGCTGGATAGTGACATGATTGAGCAGTTAATCGAACTCGGTGACAGGCTGGTCGCCAGCGATATTCGCGAAAACCGCCAGCAGGAAGTCCCCGGCCTGTATGATGGTTTCCGCAACATCATCGGCATGGATGAGGCATTCATCCCGCTTATCAATAACCCGGTGACGCTGCCGATTGTTGTCCAGTTACTAGGGGCAAATTTGCAGGTTTCCACCAGCCATCTGATTCACCGCTGGGTCGACTCAGCCGATACACCGCGCACCCGTCGGCTTCCCGGCTGGCACCGCGACAATGGCCGCACCCGCATGGATCTGGGCGATGCGCATTATCCGCGCATGGGTCTGAAATGCGCCTTTTATCTGACCGATCTCAGTGAACCCAATTCCGGCGCGACTTTATTGGCTCCCGGCAGCCATCTCTTAAAGGAAAAGCTGGCTATCCCTGAAGGCCAGGCCGACCCGGTAAACGCCGTCGAACCGCTGCTTAACCCCGGTGACTGCGTGATTTTTGAGTATCGCACGTGGCATGCCGGCGGCTTAAACCTGCGGCACACGCGCAAAGCAGTTATGGTCGGTTATGGTTATCGCTGGCTCAAGCCGATGGATTATCTGCAACAGGCACCGCAGGTATTGGATCACATGGATGCCCTGCAACGCTTTTTGGTCGGGGAAAAGATGGACGATGATGTGGAATTCAAGCCCAATGGCGGCACCAATCCACTGGTCGAGTGGTGCAATCAATACGGCGTGGAAGCGGATCGGCGCGGCGCTTAAAGAGGCAGTTTCTTCATAGAAACCGCCCCGTATATAGTGGCGCTGCTAAAACTGATCAATCAGAATAGAGTTTCCATCGGGGTCGATCATGGTGATATGCGCCGGGCCGTCTGTTGACTCGTCGGCTTCCTCAGTCAGCGTGATGCCCTGCGCTTTCAGGCTCTTCTGGATTTCGCGGACATTGGTCGGGTTGAAGGTCAGGATATTTTTGTCAAACATGCCTTGAAACAGGCCAATTTTAGCCGCGCCATTTTCCAGAATGAGCCAGCTTTGTTCGTCACCGTCCAGCTTGGTAAAGCCCAGTTTTTCGTAAAACGCCCGCGAGGCATTCAGGTCTTTCACTGCCAGACTCACCGAAAATGTACCTAAATCCATCATCAAGTCTCCTCTTATAACTTTTCATAATAAGCGCACCGGGATGGCGCATTCCAGATCAAACACCTCCCAGCCAATCTCCACCGGTTGACGGCGGTAAATCTCCATCGCAGGCAGGTTATCCGGCTGAAAACGGCTGTGTGGCAGCCAGTAGCGAAACAGGTACTGCCACGCCCGGTCAATTTTGAAAATATCGCCTTCACAGGCAATGGTCGCCAGCCAGCAAGCCGGAAAATCCCGAATGCTGATGTCACCTTCCGGCTGCCAGTGTTCAGAAACCGTCAGGCAGAAATCATAATGACACAGTTCCAGCGGGGTAATGTCGCGGTCATCCTGTGACATGCCGATCAGCGTCGTCGCTTTGAGGTCACCACCCCGGCGACAATACCAGTCGATCAGACGGTCATAGGCGCGGACGATGCGATCTGGCTTGTACGAATCCTGCACGCGAATATAAGCCAAACGCTGTGCCGGTAATTCCCGTAGCTGGACGCTAAACTCGCGGCTTTCAGCGACTTCGTCCAGCATAGACTCAGTGTAGTGGGTAAAACCATCCAGCATTTGACCATTCTTGCTATCCTGCAACAAAAACTGGCGATTCCATTGGCTGGCGGCGATTCCATACTGCTTCTTGAAGGAGCGCGAAAAACTGGAAACCGAGCCGAATCCACAGTCCAGCGCCGCCTCTGTAATGGACAAAGAGGGTGAGGCTTTTAATAACGCCGCCGCCCGTTCCAGCCGCAGCCGAGTCGTGAACTGATTGACGGTCTGGCCGGTCAGGCTTTTGAAGATACGGTGAAAGTGAAACGGAGAAAACCCAGCAACGTGGGCCAGCTTTTCCAGGGGCAGATCATCCGTGACATGCTCACGGATGTAATTGATGACCAGATTCAAGCGCTGAACATAAATATTTTCCTGCGGGGGTGCTGTGCTCATAACCCGTTAGTTGAAGATACTGGTCAGAAAAGCCACCAGCACAATCGCGCTGATCAACGCGATTACCAGCAACAGAATCACACCCAGCAGCGGTTGAATCCGCACCGAGCCCGGGTAATCCAGCGGAGCGCGGGTGCCCTGCTGCGCGGAAATCCAGAAGGTGCACTGGGTAGTACGCAACACAGGCCGCCGTTTGACTACAAACTGCACAGCCACCCGTGCCGATTGTCCCGGTGGGATTCGCAGATTATTTTCCGTCAGCCCAAGCTGAAGATCGTCGCTGTTACTGCCGCCATTCAGGAAGACGGTCACGGCGCTGCGCGTATGGTTTTGCAGATGTAGATAAACCGGGTCGCTATCTTTCGGCTGTGCCGGTTCCAACTGCCCCACCAGATCCGCATCCTGCCGCAGCGCAAATTGCAGCAGGACATGGGTGCTGATACTGGCTGTCGAAAGATCCTTGATGTGAACAAGGGCTTCTAAAGTCTCCTGTGTCGTCGGCTGCGTCTGAATCACGAGATTGTTCAGGCTGGTTTCGTGGGGGTTCAGATGAATATGTGGTGGCGATAAAATCGTCCAGTTACCGGGCAGGCCAGTCAGGGTCACACGCACATCCATCGCGAAACGGTTGCCATTACGCAGCGAAAGCGGCACCCGCACCCGTTCACCAGCCACCGCCTTAATGGGGTTTAAGGTCACCTGCGCGCCGAGATTGGCGTGCACTGTCCAGTCTTTAGGCTGGGTGTCAGGGTCAAATTCTTCATCCAGTTGCTGCAATGCCGGTGTGTAAGGCTGTGTATGCCAGTCATCATCATCTGCTGAAAAGAGGACATCCCGCGCCGGAATGACTGCGGGTAAAAATACTTCATCGCTGGATTGAGCATCCTGGAGCATCTCATCTTCAGGCAATAACGGTAAAATCGGAGCAGAATCCCCTCTTTCAATCAGCGCAGGATTCGCTATCGGCAGCATATGTTCTGTAGTAGGGTCGGCCTGATCAATCATTTCAGGCTGTGAATCAACTACCGTGGGTTGATTGGCTTCCATAATCCGGGACGGTCGTGCGGATGGACGCGACAGCGCTTCACCACGAATCATCTCTCGCAAAAATTCCTGCGGCGCTTTGCTGTGACCATTGCCATTGGGCATGCTGATAATCGGCTGATTTTCAGTCACAGGTTCCGGTACAGCGGCCAATTCCAGCCGTAACTGATAATCGCCAATCGCGATGACTTCGCCTACCTGCCAGTGACGCGGTGGACTGCCCGCGTTTGCCAGGTCGATAAACAGCACACTGTCTGTGCTGCCGCTTTTGAGCAGAATGCGGGCGTGAGTCGGGTCTATGCTGAGATCCTGAAGCTGAATATCCTGCCCGTCACGACTACCAATATTCATCAGTTTGTGGGTAAGAGGCACAGACCTTTTGCTGCCATCCGGCTCAGTTATCACCACCTGAAATAAGAATTCGTCGCTGCTCATGGAATGGACCCTGTAATGGATTGCAGTATAAGCCTGATTATAAACCGGCCTGCGTTTCTTAGAGTTTGACTGTGGTTAGGATTGCGCCAAGAATCAGATGACGCGGCCACCACGGAAGCGCCAGCGCGGCAGCAGAATGCGCAGACCGCCAAATAACATGGCATACATCGTGACCCACACTAGCGTATAATGCAGGGCAAAGTCCCCTGCTGAGGGCTGAGGGAAACCGGGTATGAGCGGGATCAGCACCCAGACCACCAGTGCTTCCCAGATGCCGGATAGCAATACCAGCAGCGGCGGCCAGTCCTGATCCCAGCGCAGACGCTGCAAAAAGGTGTACAGCATATCCCAGCCAAAACCGAGCGCGATCACCAGCAGTAAAACCGCCAGCGGCGTGCCAATGTCCCCAATCGCCGCGCCAAACAGCAGTGTGACCAGCACACCGACTGTTCCCAGTATCCCTGACCGTGACTGCCAGCGACCTATCAAAGTCGGAGTCATGAAATCTGCCTTCCAGTCATTGTTTAAATGCAGTTGATTCTAGCATGTCTACAATTGTGCGCCAAAGAAAATAAAAATCCAGTAAAAACAGCGTCACCCCCTAGTAATGCGGTGATATTTGGTTAGAAATAGCATTTATAATACTATCTATAAGTTTACGTTTGTTAGATTGCGACTGATTATGCAAAGTCCAGACCTGGCGATACAGTACACAATTGATGGTAGCAGCCCACTGGTGGTGCGCCTCATTCAGAGTCAAACGGTTGTTGGGGCTTCATCGCAGGCCGATATTCGTATCGAGTCGCCTTTTATGTCACGGCGACATTTCGTCATCGAACAGCAGAATGAGCGCCTGTATGTCACGGATCTGGGCAGCAGCAACGGCACGACGCTTCAGGGTCGTCATCTGCGCCCGAATACCCGACAGGAATGGTTACCCGGCCAGATCCTAAGTGTAGCCAACATCCGTTTTGAATTGATCGCGCCCCAACTCAACGACACCAAACCCACGGTTAACTCTGGCGGGTTGGTCAATCTCATCGCGGACCCGGGGGAAATTTACGCGGGAGAACCCAGCCGCATCACCCTCAATTACAATGGCAGCACCGCGCAGATGATCTATTTCCGCAGTGATACCCATACCGACGGCCTCGAAATCAGCATAAGCCCGGATCAGATTTACGCCGCGCCGGGGCAAGCGGTCATGGCCGATGTTAAAACCGCTAAGAAAAAAGCCTACTGGACAGGCGGAAAATTCTCCGTTGCGTTGATCGCACTGACCAACAGTGGCGAAGATGTGCTCACGGAACTCATCGTGAAAGTGCGTCCGCGCTATGAATTACTATTGCTGTTTCTGCTGTTGTTGTTCGCGGGTGGACTGGGTGTGGCGACAGCCTTACCGTCGATTGCCGCCCAGCTCGCACCAACAGCCACCGCAACTTTAACCCAGACCGCCAGCCCGACTCTGACCGCGACGAATACGGCCACGCCGACACTTACCACAACAGCCAGCGCCACACCGACGGAAACCGCGACGATGACACCGTCCCACACATCAACCCCGACGATCACCCCTTTTCCGACTTCGACGCAGATTCCGACGCGTGAACCAACCAATACGCCGTTCATCATCACGGTGATCGTGCCGCAGGTTATTACGGTACCGGTGATTTTGCCACCGATAATCATTACACCTCCGACGCCGATTACGCCCGTCGTTGTCGACCCACAGACGGCCTGTAATGGATTTGTCGGACGCTCACCTGTCGACCAACTACCCAACGGCCCCGCGGCTTTCTACTGGGATGCACCCGCCAGTGGCGGTGCGATGAGCTACGGTCTGTCGGTGACCAATCTGGAAAACGGACGCTCGACCTCGGTCAGCACCAACTCTGGCGTCACCAGTGCCACGGTGGATGTGAGTCAGAATGCGCTGGGTGATGGTTTCAGCTTTATGTGGCAGGTCACTGCCCAACTGATTGATGGCCGTCCCTGCACCGCACCGCCCATCAGTCTGCGCCGTGAAGCGCCACTTCGTGACCCAGACTCGTCACAGGGTAATTGTGACGATGTCGGCAATAACCCATGTCCGGATACCAGTGATACTTTCACTGACTTCCAGGCCAGCAGCATTTTGCCCGACCTGACTCTGTTCACACAGGGCAGCACGGATAAAGCGCAGGCGCTTGAGGCCATCAGCAATGGGGTCATGTTCGTGTTTGGTATGGCGCTCGTGCTATATGAAGTCCGGCGACGCAGACAGCGACACTCAGCCAACGAAGCCCTTGTCGATAAAGATGAAAGATAAACTCTGTGGTTGTTGAACGCAGTAAACCAAACGACCCTTTAATGGGCAAAGTCATCAAAGATTATCTCTTCGTCCAGACTATTGGCGTAGGCGGTTTCGGTGCAGTCTATCTGGCGCGACATCTGCACCCCACTCTGAAAAATCAGTATGTCGCGGCGAAATATATCGACATCAAAGATCAGCGTGGCGAGGAAGACGTCGAGCGCGAAATCCGTATCATGCAGGAAATGCAGCATCCGCATATCGTCAAAATCCGCGACACGTTTTTGTTCGATAATGTCAGCGAGAATGAAAGCGGCCATAAGCCGCGCTTCATTATGATGGATTTTGTGCGCGGTGGGTCGTTACATGGTTTACTGAGCAAAATGAATAAGCGTCTGCTCAGTTATCAGGTCATCCTGTCCGCCATGAGCCAGATTTCGACCGCGCTGCATTACGTCCATCAGCGCAATATTCTGCATCTGGACTTAAAACCGGCCAATATCCTGCTCGACCCCATCTCGGAAAACGAGCTACCTTATTTCCTGCTCACCGATTTTGGTATCGCCCAGTTCACGCGTCCGGACGAACAGCTTTCGCGCTGGGGCGGCACCCCGGCGTATATGTCACCAGAACATTTCGGTCTGGTGATTGACGCCGAAAAAGGACGCATCGTCGCGCCAGACCATCGCTCCGATATTTATGCGCTGGGCATCATTCTCTATCAACTGGTCGTCGGACAGGTACCGTTTGAGGGGCGCATGCACGAGTTAGCGCAGGCGCATCGTTATGCAGAGGTGCCCCTCCCCTCCAGCCGTGTGGCGGACGTGCCGAAGGATCTGGAGCAGGTCATTCTGCGCTCGTTGCAAAAACTCCCGGCGGATCGCTACCAGACCTTAGAGGAGTTTCGGCTGGCATTAGGTGATGTCAACCTGAGCGGCATTAACCCCACCCAGGCGCGCATCAATGACCGTGAAGTTGGCCAATTGGTAGAGGCCATCTCTACACCTGTTAATGATTACCCATTAGACAAAGCTGAATTTCTGTCAGGAATGACGCAGGGTTATCAACAGGGCAGCTTCAAACTGCTGGTGATTGATCAGGATGGGGGGCAGGAGGAAAAGAGTTTCCAACACGCGCCGATCATTATCGGGCGTAGCCGCAATGCCGATCTCATCCTCGACTCGCCGTGGATATCCGGGCGACACGCCCAGCTTGACTTTGGCGACGCTCAGAACTTGACCGTGACCGACCTTGAAAGCCGCAATGGCACTTTTCTGGATGGTAACGCGCTCACAGCCAAACAACCTACCCCCTATCGACCCGACCAATGGCTCAATCTGGGTGGCTTCAGCCTGCAATTGCTGGATGTTGTCCGCGGTGCAGCAATAACCAACGGCGAACAAATTTCACCTCATGTCACACCCGCACCCACCATGAGCGCTACCTTTAACAGCTATCGCATCAGCGAGTCAGCAGGCAGTGATATTGATCTGGAACGCGTGGTCAGCAAGCTGGATGCTCAGATTCAGGTGCCGTATATCAATCTGCGGGTCACGCCGGAAATTATCCCGGCGCAGGTAGGCCGCGCCGAGTTCCTGGCGGTGCATGTCACACCGGAATATTTCACGCAGTCCGCCCGTTACAGCTTGCAAGTCCTGCCGGGGCCGGGGGTTGATGAAAGCTGGTACGCACTGGCGCAACCGCGCGTGATTCGCCCCGGCGAAACGGTCACCTTTGATGCCACCATCACGGTTCCTGCCGGGACACGCCAGGGGGATTATCAACTCACGCTGGGTGTCGTTGCCGATCATCCTGATATGCCGGACGCGGTACAGGTCGTGCAGATTCAGGTGCGCCGTTATGTTGATTTCACTATCAGCCTCAACCCCAATCAGGTCAACCATCGCGGCTGGTTCGCTGCCCGTGCCAACCTGACCATCAACAACACCGGCAACTATGACGAGACTTTCACCATCAGCGTAGAAGCACCAGAAAATCTGACGATCACCCTGCCTGCGCCACAGGTCACCATCCCTGCCGGTCAAAAGCAGATCGTCCCGGTCAGGCTGCGCGGCAAAAAACAGCAGATCGCCTATCTGCCCTATAAGATTAATGTCGCCGTTCCCGGCAGCAGTTCGCAGCAGGTACATGGCAACTACGTTATGCTCTATAAACAACCACTGCTGATTCGTGTGTTACGCGTGGTCATTTTCGCGGCAATCGTGGCGATCATACTGGCGATTATCGACCAGAATCTACTCGATGGTCAGATCATGCTGTTCCTGCGTGGCCTGCTCTCACAGGTGATATCGAGCATCAGCTTTAGTTAAAGTGTTAGCAATCTCCCTGTAATCTGTTGTTAAATGGATCCGAGCGAATAAAACGTTATACTCCGCTCAGGGTTTATTATCAGACTTATAGGGAGAAAACATGACAACGATTGCTATTATCGGAACCGGACGTATGGGCACTGGCCTGGGCAGAGGCTGGGCCAAAGCCGGACATACGGTCATTTTTGGCTCGCGCGACCCGGCAGCCAACGCGGATATTATCGCGACGCTCCACGGCGCACGCGTCACCACAGTTGAAGAAGCCCTGACCAGCGCTGAAGTGATCGTTATCACTCTGCCCTTTGTTCACGTGGAAGGTTTTGCCAGGGATAATGCCGCTCACCTGCGCAGCAAAGTGGTGATCGACATCTCGAATCCGTTTGATAACCTGCCGGACAATCGCATCGCTGGCGCGGAGATTACCGCCAATGCCATTGGTGCAGGTGCGCGGGTAGTAGCCGCTTTTAAGGCAAACTTCCACACAACTTTGGATCAGCCACAAGACCCCGCCAGCGGACTCACCCGCGATGTACAGTATGCGGGTGATGATGAAGCGGCAAAAACAGTGGTAGCGGGTTTAATTACCGATTTGGGATTTGAACCGCTGGATTGTGGCGCCCTCAAAAATGCGCGGATTCTGGATGGCATGGTACCGCTGATAATCGAGCTGGATGGTCGCTATGCGAATGCCAATAGAAGCTCATCATGGAAGTTGCTAAAATCCTGAACTTAAATTCCACGGTCTGTTAAATGACTACGCGAATATAATAAATTAATGTCCACCTGCGGCTTAGGCCAGGTGGACATGCCGCTCGACAATTTCAGCGATTCGTATGGCTGGCCGTGGATCCTGACCATCCTCAATCGACCACGCCGCACTCAGGCCGCAATAGGCAAATACAAACGCCAGTACGCGTGGCACTTCCAGCTTCATTTCCTGCGCCAGAATA
>JBBSQD010000035.1:0-33060 GCA_038258185.1 Aggregatilineales bacterium
CCCATGCCACAGACCAATTAATCCCATAGTTATGAAATTAGCGCTGTATTGCGCGCGCTCACTGTGGGCTGACCCCCAGCGTTTGAGCAAGGTGCGGCTGAGTGGTGAGAAGAGGTAAAAGCGGAACCAGCGTGACAGCGAAATATGCCAGCGCTGCCAGAAATCTGCCGGACTAGTGGCCAGATAGGGATTATTGAAGTTGGGCAGTAAAGTGATGCCGAGTAAGTGGCTGATGCCCAGAACAATGTCGGTATAGCTGGAAAAGTCAAAATAAAGCTGTAGCGCGAAGATAATGACCGAAGACCATCCCCATATAAACCCATTAGCTGCTAGTTCCTGCCCATAGAAGCCGATTTGAAGGGCGTTACTAAGCGTGTCGGCAATCAGGATTTTTTTGATCAGGCCGATACTGATCCACATAAAGCCGGTATAAAGCTGGTCTAATGTGATCGTTTGTGGCAGATTTGCCAGTTGGCTTAATGTATCATTGCCGATGCTCAAGGGGCCGGCGCTGATCTGTGGGAAAAACGCTGAATAGGTCACAAACAGGATTTTGCTGCGGACAGGTTCATAACTGCCTGCACGGACATCCAGCAAATAGCCGATATGCTTAAATACAAAAAATGAGATGCCTAATGGTAAGGCTAACTGCAACAGGGGAATCAACGCCGTGACGCCCAAACTAACTCCGATGGTATTCAAGGTGTCGATGCCAAAGTTTAAGTACTTGAAAATCACTAATGCCACTAGATTGAGCGCAATGCCCCAGCTTATGCGCTTGGATTGCGCCAGCCAATAGGTGGCTAACGATAGCCCCAGTAAGAGCGGTAAAAAAATTAACCCGCCCAGGGCATAAAACAGATAACTGCTGACGCATAGGATCAAGAGCTTATGCTGTGTATTCCAGTAGAGTAGCAGTGTAAGCGGCAGAAAAATCAGTAAAAATTCAAAACTGGTAATAACCATTACAACTGCCGCCTCTGTGCGGAGAGTGTATAGGCGGTTTGCAATGTGGGTAGTGCGCGGTCAATCAGGCGTTGACTGTTCGCTTCGGTCATATGCTGGCTGTCGTAGTAGCCCTGGCTCGATAGGTCGAGATCACCTGTCTGGGCGAGTTGGCTGAAGTCCAGAAAGAAAATCTGCTCATGGTTTTGGGTGAGGGTGGCCATATACTCTGTGAATAATTGCTGGCAACCCTGATACTGCGGATCATCTTTGAGCAGGGCATTGGAGTAAAGCGGATGCCACGGGCTGACATAAAAGACCAGACTCGTTTTTTGTTCGTCAGCCAGGCCGATAAGTTCGCTCATGTCGTCCTGAGACTTTTGGTCAATATGATCGCAGCGAACAGGTGGAATATTGCCAATATCCAAAAGGATGGATTGCTCAAGCTGCGCTTCAGTCACTAACGGACGATGGGCAAATCCGTTCGACTCAAACAACGGCCATTCCTCTGGTTGGCGCTGATATATAGTTTGATAACGGGTGATATAAATCGCCTCGCTCAGTTGGCTCAAGTCCAGCAGGCCTTTCAGCCGTTTTTCAATGGTCAGCAGGGCGGTGTCATATGACATATATCGCAGCCATGTCAGCGGTGCACGAAAAGCAATGTCATTGGGCTCACGGGGTAGCCCCTGCTGGATTTCAATCAGCATGACTGGGGGTAATGTGTCCATCTGTCGTGCCTGAATAAGCATATCCTCTATGCGACCACCTTCTACAGCCATATTATAAGCTGTATGAACACTTTGCCCCTCAATATAATCCGGTGAGATGGTGAAGGTGCGCGACGAACCCATAATGGCAATATCAGGCGTTTGACTGAGATTGAAATATCCCTCAGTTTTGCTCTGTCGCAGAAGCAACTGGTGGGGTTTATAAGCGGCGCTTACATACATGCCGCGCGGATTTACAAACAGGATGATCCCACTGACGATGATGATGGTCAGCAAAACTCCGATGATCCACAGCCGAAATGGGAAATAGGCGGAGGCGTTCTGCGGAGACGAACCCGCGCGATTTCTTAAGATCGCTATAAGGAGCAGAAAGCCAAAAAGGGCAAGCGTCACGATGCCGAATAATTTCTCCAGCGCACCGGATGCCAGCAGCCAGCCTTCATTTGCTATGATATCCGTCAAGAGCCTGGTTTCTGTCAAAAAGATTGCTGAAATGATTACCGTTAGACCTATCAGCGCCAGAGAATTGAGTGGATGCTGGCTGATTTTTTTGATCTGATTTCTGTTGAGCAAGATTACACCACAAGCCAGTGCGAAGATAGTTGCGGTCAGCCAACTGGGTAGCAGAACAAAAATCGAGAGGTGGTATGTGGTCTTACTGTCATCCTGAAAAGTTACTGTCAGGGTTGGTTGATCGCCTTGGATACAGAATGGCTTCTCACCTTCACCAATCTGCGGTTCACCATTTAGATGAATGGTTTTAATGTTGCTGACCGACCAGATCAACGCTAGACAATCACCGTGTTGTAAGACCACGCTGCGATTGGTAGCAAAGAAAACCTGCCCCCCCGCCATATGATCTGCAACGGCAGTAGGGGCAGGTAGCAGGAACAGATAAAGCCAGATCAGGACACTGACTGCTAAAACGCAAATCAGCAGGCTGGCTAAACATTTTTTAGTGAGTTGCGCTGCGTCATTAATACAGCACTCTCCGCCGTAAGGTATCCAAAACCTGCAATGCAGAGAGATTGCGCAGTGGATAACCATAACGAAGATTGGCGGCGCTCAGGTCAACTGACGCGGCGAAATCAGTCGGGGATGCGCCTGGATACGACGGATGAATGCCATCTCCTAGCCCATTATTCTCCAGGCTTTGCAAGCTGGTACCAAAGTTCCAAAGTGGGACGTTATAAGCGCGTGCGGTTTCAGTGATGATTTGATTAAAGGCGCTTACGTTGCTTTCATAGCCGGGGCGCACAGGGATTAAGCTCAATACCGGAACAACCCCATCATCAATTGAAATCTGGACGATGCGTTGGAGATTAGCGCGATAGGCATCAGCAGGTAAAGATGCTACATCATTTGTGCCGATCATGATCAGCGCCACTGCTGGCTTAACCACGCGATACTCGCACTCTAAGGGCGATTCATCCGCCTCGCACACTTCTTTCCAACTGGCATTGGGGTCGAGCAGACCGCCAGTCGTAATACCGTTGTACGCCGCCAATGACGGGTTGGCAAAAGAGTTGTTGCCATCGCGCGCAATAGCCGTTAAGAAGTAATTGACAGTACCTTGCAGGCTGGAATAGCTTCCCAGATTATAACTGCCCCAACCAATGGGAAATAAAAAGTGTCGGGAAGCCGTAATACTATCGCCCACTTTAGAGAACACATTTGCTCGGTTGCCAAGCTCCTGTCCGTGCAGGAAGATGGCTCGCGCATTATCGGTAATGCCCGAAATGACATTGCTATCCTGACCGGATGCAGCAATTTGAGGGGAACCAGCGCTCTCAGCGCCAGGTGGAGGCACAGAAATCACCGTCACCTGTGAATTTCTATCGGGCGGGGTCAGGGTGCTCGGTGTGGTGCGGCTGACAATGGGCAAGGCCATTAACGTGCTGGCTGGTGTCGAAAAATATTCGCCGATCATCCAGCCCAACTGGCCGTCACTGTTCATGCCGCGAACCCATAATGTTTCAAAGGGGGCGCGTCCGTCCAAACGTACGATTTCATTGGGTTCGATAAAACCGAGTATTGTCCATTCAGGGCTGGGACCATCGCGTAGCTTGAGACGTGCGTAAGGCACTACGTTGATCGGATAATCTGCTTGTTCTGGTGGACTGGCTGTAACAGATAGAGATGATAACAAAATGACCAAAATTGCATTTAAGAGGATAAACACACGCATTGGAGATGTTCCTTATGCCTTATATGGCCCAATCATTGATCAACGGAAACACACTAGCAAAAGCTGCTTACTTTGTCAACGGGCTTAAATTACCGTTGAAATATGGGCATTAATGTTAAAAGCAAACCATATCCTCAAAAACTGGTCGGCTTAACTTGAAGCGAATTACTCTTGCCACTGCCGGGTTCTGTCATTTGAAAGCCTAAGGTTTGCTGGTATATTTAACCATGCATCCACTCAATGAAAGTTTGTCGTATGGCAATCACTAATGAAATGCGTGTGGGGGTTATCGGCTGGCCTGTCGAACACAGTTTAAGCCCGGCGATGCACAATGCGGCCTTTCGAGCTGTCGGTCTGACCCAATGGCGCTATGATTTACTGGCTATCCCGCCGGATATTATCCGTCACAGCCTGAAGACTTTACGGGACGAGGGTGGTTATATCGGCATCAACGTGACGGTACCCCATAAACAGGCGGTCATGCCGTATGTGAAACCTGATGAACGGGCGCGTGCTTTAGGCGCAGCGAATACAATCGACTTTCGTGATGGCCGCGCGACTAACACGGATGTGGATGGATTGCTGGATGATCTGAAAGCCCACGATGTGATTTTGGAGGGGCAAAAAGTTGTCGTGATCGGCGCGGGTGGGGCTGCGAGAGCGGCTGTCTATGGGCTGCATCTGGCAGGTGCGGAAGTTATCGTCACCAACCGCACATTGGAACGGGCGCAGGTGATGCTGGCTGATCTGATGCTGTCTGCCGGGATTCAATCTGCACGAGTGCGCTCCTTCCAGGAATTAGCCATGGAAGATAATATTCATCTGATTGTCAATTGTACACCTGCGGGGATGTGGCCGCATGAAAACGCCAGCCCCTGGCCGGATGAAATCGCATTTCCGGCAGGTGCCACAGTCTATGATATGATTTACCGACCTGAAAAGACTCTGCTCATGCAAAAAGCTGAGATGCAGGGTGGTCGGGCGATTGGTGGGCTGGGGATGCTGGCGCGACAGGGGGCGGCAGCTTTCAAAATCTGGACGGGTGTGGACGCTCCTGTGGGTGTAATGCTGGATGCGGCACGAAATGCCTTAGCTGAAAAAGCCAGAGAATAAAGCGGGGCTTCTGAAAAACTTTAATTTGGTTCAATAAATATTTAGAATAGGGTGCTGAACTCTATCAATAGCGGGAGAGCTGATGATTCGTTTTCTAACGGCTGGTGAGAGTCATGGGCCTATGCTCACGGCAATTCTGGAAGGTATCCCGGCAGGGTTGCCTTTGAAGCAGAGCGATATTGATATTGAATTGAGTCGCCGGCAAAAAGGTTATGGCGCTGGCGGACGGATGAGCATCGAGAGTGATTGCGCACGCATCACCTCGGGTGTGATGACTGGCCTTACGACCGGCGGGCCGATTGCGCTGCTGGTCGAAAATCGCGACTGGAAGAACTGGCGCACCAAAGACATCCAACCCCTGACCACCCCGCGACCCGGCCATGCCGATCTTACCGGAGCGATCAAGTATGGTTATCGTGAGTTGCGACTGGCGCTGGAACGGGCCAGCGCGCGTGAGACGACGATGCGAGTTGCTGTCGGGGCGATTTGTAAGCGCTTTCTGGCAGAATTTGGTGTGATTATCGGCGGCTATACCCTGCAAATTGGCAGTGTGCGGGCAGAACTGGACGAATCACTCTCATACGAAGAGCTGTTCCGTCTTGCCGAAGAAAGCGATGTGCGCTGCCCTGACCCGGCCTATGCCGAAAAAATGCATGCTGAAATCCGCCAGACGATTATCGCAAAAGATACGCTCGGCGGGATTTTTGAAGTATTTGCGTTAAATGCGCCAGCCGGATTGGGCTCGCATGTACATTATGATCGCAAACTGGACGCGCGCATTGTTGGGGCGATGGTCAGCATTCATGCGATGAAAGGTGCTGAGATCGGCCCCGGATTTGAAAACGCCACCAAGCCTGGATCAAAGGTACACGATGAAATTATTCTTGAGGGCGAGCGCTTGACACGTCGGACAAATCGTGCGGGTGGTTTGGAAGGTGGCATCAGTACCGGTGAGCCGATTATTGCGCGGGTAGCAATGAAGCCCATTTCGACCTTATTACAGGCCATGGATTCCGTGAATCTGGCAACTGGTGAAGCCGAGGCGACTACCTACGAACGCAGCGATTTCTGCGCCTTGCCGCGCGCCGTACCCGTCGGTGAAGCGATGATGGCGATTGTTCTGGCCGATGCTCTGGCCGAAAAACTGGGCGGGGATAGTATCGAGGAAATGCGCCCCCGTTTTGAAAATCTGCGTCAGGCGCGGCTTAGTGATTTGCCAATGGATAACCTCGAATGGCGTTTTGGTTATGAGGGATGATCGCAACATTGTGCTGACTGGTTTTATGGGGACGGGTAAAACGACAGTAGGGCAGTGTGTCGCGGATATGACCGGTCGAATTTTAGTAGACACCGATGAGCGAATTGCCAAGCAGGCTGGCAAAAGCATCGCTGAAATCTTTGCACAGGACGGAGAAGCGGCTTTTCGCCATATCGAGCGGCGTATTTGTCGCTTTTACAGCGGCCAGCGTAAACTGGTGATTGCGACTGGTGGCGGCATGTTGGTGGATGAAGGCAACCGGACGGTGATGATCGCGTCCGGGTTTGTGATCTGTCTGGATGCGACCAAAGATGCCATTCGCGCACGTTTAGCGCGACAGTCCAACCGGCCTTTGTTTAATGGCGACTGGGAAACATTGTTTGATAAACGACAGGGGGCTTATGGTGCTATCCCCTGTCACATTGATACCTCTGCAAAGTCAGCTCAACAGGTAGCCCAGGAAGTGGTTGAATTATGGCATCAAGCATCCCGGTAACCACGCCGGAAGGTAAGTATCAAATTGAGATACAACCCGGCCTGCTTCAGAATTCTCAGAAACTGATTGAGATGATTGGCGCCAAAGGCCGTGCGGTTGTGGTAACCAATACCACACTGGCACCCCTCTATGGCCAGAATCTGGCGGATGCTTTGCCTGATGCTGCTTTGGTCGTGACTTCTGATGGGGAACAGTATAAAACGCTGGAAACGGTCGCTCAACTTTATGCGGATTTTGTCTCTGCTGGGTTAGATCGCAGCGGAACTGTGATTGCGCTGGGTGGGGGAGTGGTCGGCGATAGTGCCGGTTTTGCCGCAGCGACCTATATGCGTGGTGTGCGTCTGGTGCAAATGCCGACCAGCCTGCTCTCGATGGTTGATTCCAGCGTGGGTGGTAAAGTCGGTGTGGATTTGCCCCAGGGTAAAAATCTGGTCGGGGCGTTTAAGCAGCCGGATCGGGTTTTGATCGACCCTGATGTGTTACAGACCTTACCCACAAAAGAATGGCACTGTGGCATGGCGGAAGTGGTAAAGCATGGTTTTCTGGCAGACGAAACACTGCTTGAACAGGTTGCTGAGCCGGAAAAACACGCCGCAGAACTGGTTCGTCGCGCGGTACAGGTTAAAGTAGATGTGGTTGAACAAGACCCCTATGAGCAGAATATCCGTGCCCATTTGAATCTCGGTCACACGTTTGCGCATGCCATTGAACAGGTTACGGGTTATCAATGGGCGCATGGTGAGGCCGTTGGGGCTGGCTTGCTGGCGGCTGCGCGTTTGTCGCACCTGCTGGATCTGTGTGATGCTGCATTGGTTGAACGTGTGGAGGATGTGCTGAAGGTTGCCGGTTTGCCACGGCGCTTATGTGGAATCGACTCAGAAGCGTTGTATGCTGCAATGGCCACCGACAAAAAGTGGCGTAATGGCCATTCGCGATTTATCCTTTTGCGGGACATCGGCCAACCGGTCATTGTTGAAGACGTACCCAAAGCTCAAATTATGGATGTGCTGGAGAAAATGCAATAATTATGATTATTTTTGGGACGCGACCCCGCTACAAAACGACTGGAGAGGGCGAATTTTTCTGCCCCTCATGCCAGAAAGAACGTCATTATGAACGTAAGGGGGGCAAAAATTATTTTGCCCTGTACTTTATCCCGCTTATTCCGATGGGTGATCTGAAAGAATTTATTGAATGCCAGACCTGCGGACGCAGTTATAGTCCGGAAGTCCTTAATCGGAAACTTTCCAAGCCTGAACCTGATGTGGCAAAAATGCTGAATATGGTCAAAGGTCGGCTTGAACGTGGGTACCCGGTCGAGTATATGATTAGCGAACTGACCGATGATGGGATTGACCGGGATATAGCCGCCAATATTGTGCGGATGGCTGTAGGGGATGAACGTAAGACATGCCCCAATTGTGGTTTGAATTACTCAGCTCAGGTCACGGCCTGCCCTGATTGCAAGGTGAGTTTATGACGCGGAAAATATTGCTGCTGCACGGCCCGAATCTTAATCTGTTGGGGACACGTGAGCCGGGTATTTATGGCAATATGACGCTGGAAAAGATTGAAGCGATTGCCAAAGCCTATGTCCAGCCGCATAAAATCGAACTGCGCAGTGAACAATCCAATCATGAGGGCGCGTTAATTGATGTGCTGCATGTCGCACGGAATTGGTCGGATGGGGTGGTGTTTAACCCGGGTGCGTATACACATACATCGGTTGCTTTGCGTGACGCAATCAGCGCGATTAAACTGCCTGTGGTTGAAGTCCACTTATCCAATGTCCATTCGCGCGAGAGTTTCCGTCATACCTCGTTGCTGGCACCGGTATGTGTCGGGCAAATCAGCGGATTTGGCTGGCGGAGTTATCTGCTGGGGATTGAGGCTTTGCTAGGCCATCTGGGTGTATTGCCACAGCCCGAGTTGTGAGTCCTTCACAAGGACTTTATAGTGCCTTTTGGCTATGTGTGATGTGGTCAAGATCGCGTGTACTTCATATAATCACTCCATGCTGATATGAATCGGACTATGACTGATGATGACAAGAGAAGCACTTCTCACGGCAATTGATGAGCAGAATATCAAATTTATCAACCTGTGGTTTACCGATATTACGGGGATGGTGAAAAGTATCGTCATTCCAACCCGCGAGGCCGCTAAGGTGATTGATCACGGATGGGAGTTTGATGGCTCCTCGATTGAGGGCTTTGCCCGTGCTGCCGAGAGTGATATGGTCTTGATACCCGACCTGAATACCTTTGCGATTTTACCCTGGGATTCCTTAGAGGAACGGACAGCGCGGCTTTTATGCAGTGTTCACACGCCACAGGGCGAGCCGTTTATGGGTGATCCGCGCACAGTTCTGGTCAGCGCTCTGAAAGACGCTGAAAAGATGGGTTTTACGTACAATACGGGTATGGAATTAGAATTCTTTCTGTTTCATCAGCACCCCGATAACGGTGTTCTGCACCTTTCTCCGCATGATGAGGTGGGGTATTTCGACCTCTCGACCAATTTTATGCAATCTATCCGTCGAAAAATGACGATGACGCTGGAAGAATTAGGCATTTGTGTGGATTCAGCGCATCATGAAATTGGCTCCGGCCAGCATGAAATTGATTTTCATTATAATAATGCGCTGGCTTCTGCCGATCAGATTTTGACCGCCCGTATTGCCTTAAAGTCTGTTGCACAACACAATCAACTGCATTGCACATTTATGCCCCGGCCTCGTATGGATATGCCCGGTTCGGGTATGCATACGCATCAAAGCCTGCATGAACTTGAGACGGGTAAGAATGCCTTCGCCGATTCTGACAATGAATATGGCCTGTCCGATATTGCGCGTTATTTTCTGGCGGGGCAGCTTTATCATGCACGCGCGATGTGTGCTGTTTTGGCTCCGCTGGTCAATTCGTATAAGCGGCTGGGCACCAGTGTCGAAGCACCGGTTTATGTCACCTGGGCGCAGATTAACCGAGCGGCTTTAATTCGTGTGCCGAATAACCGATCCGGCCAGGAAGAACATACACGGATTGAATTGCGCTGCCCTGACCCGAGTAGTAACCCGTATCTGGCGTCTGCGGTGATGTTGCAGGCTGGTCTGGATGGCATTCGCCAGCGGATGATACTGCCGCAACCGCTGGAAGAAACCCTGTTGGGGCAGGATAAAGCACGACTGCGCCGCATGGAGATGCTGCCGAACTCGCTGGGCGAGGCATTAGACGCACTCGCTGAAGATGACGTGGTGCTTTCCGCACTTGGGCCGCACATCAGCAATAGCTATCTGACCGCCAAACGTCAGGAATTTGACGAATATAATCGTCAGGTTACGACCTGGGAGCTTGACCAGTACCTGCGGCGCTATTAATAATCAACTCATGGATCTGATGCAAAGCATTTTCGGCGTCTTCAGTTTTGACGACGATGGACAAACTGCAATTAGACGGCCCCTGCGCCAATCCTAAGATTCGTATACCGTTTAATGCCGTGAAAATATTCGCGACTAACTGGGGCTTGGTATCCAGATTCGCGCCAATTGCTGTGACCACACTCACTGGTTGAATCGTCCACGGCGTTCTTTTTTCACTGTCTTGCAAACGTCTGTCCAAAGCTGCGCGGGTAGCCCGAACCGCCTCCGGCCCCGCATTGGTTGGAATAATAAAGCAGACAAAACTGCGGGCTGATGACTGCGCGGAGATCATCACCTCAGCATGACTACCGGTGGTTTCGAAGAGCGCCTCATCCATCAGTTGTGATACATCGGTTAATGGGCCGCTATAGGCCGCAATCAGACTGAGCCCTTGAATAACCGCTACAGCCTTTAATGATGGAACGGTATCAGTCCGTGTATTGTGGATAAGGGTGCCACGGTCACGGGGTTTGAAAATATTTTTTACCCACAGCGGAATACGGTTTTCGCGTAATGGCCCGATCATACGCGCATGTAAAATGCGTGCGCCAAAGTAAGCCTGTTCGGCCACCTCATCGTAGGACAATTCGGGAATGGTCAGTGCATTCGGTACTTCCTGCGGGTCTGTAGACATCATCCCATTGACATCTGTCCACATCCATACTTCATCTGACTCGACACTTACAGCCAGAATTGACGCGGTATAGTCGCTGCCACCACGCCCAAGCGTCGTTGGGGCGCCGTCTTCGGTTGCGCCGATAAAGCCCGTCACCACAGGAATAATGTCACGATCCAGCATGGGGGCGAGATTCTGCTTAATCCGCTGGCGAGTCAGCGACATAATCGGGGTAGCGTTGCCGAAGATATTATCCGTGACAATCAGATCTGTGGCATCCACAGCGACGCCGCGAAGATTATTCTGGCGCAGCAGGGCGGCGACAATGCGTGCCGACAAACGCTCACCAACCCCGATAACCTGATCAAATGTCGCGTGTGAGTCTTCCGGATTGTCGGCCATATCCTGACAGATATCCAGCATGTCAAACAGCAGACGGTCAATCTCAGCCTGTAAAGATGAGCCTTCAGAGGTGCCCAAAGGCAAATTTTCAATCAGGGACAGATGCCGTGTGCGCAGTGTGGCGACGATGCGCCGGTAACCGCGCCGGTTACTTAACTGCGCCAGGCGTGCCGCCTCGATAAGCATATCTGTAACGCCATCCAGCGCAGAGACCACAATGATAAGCTTTTCCCAGCGCTCATTTTCCTGCAATATGATGCTCAAAACCTGGGTGAGCGCGGTGGTCGTCCCAACTGATGCACCGCCAAATTTCATTGTTAGCGTGCCCATTGCTTCCTCAAGAATAATGTCAATGTCTGTGCGAATAAGTTCGAGGTTAAATTTAAGCTCTACACTATATCATGAAGCACCGAAAAAGTCATTTTGCCATATTGATCGTCAGCGTTTATCATTAAGTAGATGTAAATCACGTTTATTGATTGTATGACGAGTAACCTATGGATCAAATTATAGAAAAAAACCCGGTTGCTGGCATCCGGTTCACTAAGGTAGGAAAACTTTATCACTTCGATTTCAGTGCATACCCTGACCTCAAGGCTGGGGATTATGTTATTGTTGAGACCACTCGCGGTCGGCAAATGGGTCAGATTATGGGTTTTGTGGTTCCTGAGAATGAGGAACGCGAGTATAAGCCCATTTTGCGGCCAGCTACACCGCGTGATCATGCGTTGCGCCAACATTGGGAAATGCAGCAAGAAGATGCATTGACCGTTTGCCGGGAAAAAGCCGAAAAAATTGGCGGCTTCCGGGAAGTTAAGTTTGTGGCGGCTCAGTATAATTATGATGGCACGTTATTGACCTATATGTTCACCGCTGAGGATAAGGTCAATACCAGTAAGCTGTGGAATGATCTGCGGCGGCATTTCCCAGCTCAGATCGAGATGCGACAGGTGGGTCCACGTGATGTGGCAAAGCTGTTGGGTGGATATGGTGCTTGCGGCGAACTGCGGTGTTGCAGTACATTCCTGACGGACTTTAGCCCGATTTCGATTAAGATGGCGAAGGTACAGGGTATTTCGCTGAATCCCTCAGAAATTACCGGCATGTGTGGTCGTCTGCGCTGCTGCCTAGTCTATGAATATGAACAGTATGTGGAAGCGCGTCAGCAGCTACCCAAGCGCAACAAGCGCATTGGCACGCCGCAGGGTGAAGCCAAAGTCATTGATGTGCATCCCTTACAGGACGCAGTCACAGTCATCAATGAAGAGGGGCGGTTTTTAGTCCAGCGCGCGGATATTATCCCGCTGGATGAACTGCGTGCGCTAGAGAAAAAAGCTAAAGAACCGTGTACAAAGCACGGTGATGAACCCTGTGAATGTGGCGCGAAGCCTGGCAAACGGCGCCAGGACGAAACAGAACAAGAATAGGAAATGTTATAGAATGACCGTCGAAGAAAAACCTGTTAAGCGTGTTTTAGGGGTGTTTGCACATCCTGATGATCCTGAATTTTTCAGCGGCGCAACCTTTGCCCGCTGGGCAGCAGAAGGTGCCGAGATTACTTTTGTTCTGGCAACCAGTGGCGATAAAGGCAGCGCTGAACTCGACATGACTCACGAGCGTTTGATTGAGATTCGTGAAGTCGAAGAACGTAATGCAGCCGCTGCACTGGGCGTGAAAGAAGTGATTTTCCTGCGTTACAAGGATGGCGAATTAGAGCCTAATCTGGAACTGCGGCGCGATGTGACTCGTATGATTCGGATGAAAAAACCTGATATTGTGGTCACGTGTGATCCCACCAATTGGTATAGCGATACCAATATTAATCATCCTGACCATCGGGCAATTGGCGAGGCTACACTGGCGGCAGTTTACCCCACTGCGCGCGATCGGCTTAATTTCCTGGAAATGGAGAGCGATGAAGGGCTTCAAGTCCATAAGACTGTCCAGCTTTATATTTCTGGCACGCAGAATCCCAATAAAAAAGTGGATGTGACCGACTACATCGAAACACAGATTGCGGCTTTGCGGGAACATAAAAGTCAGATTGCGGATATGGAAGCGATGGCGGAACGTCTGCGTGAGTGGAAGCGTGACCCACAATCACCGGATGATGCGCCGCGTCATATTGAGTCCTTTAAGGTGATTCAGTTGAGTTAACGGGGTAGAATAGGTTCTGTCCCCAGATGGTGATGAAAATTGGCAACAAATACAATATTTCACTGGATAGATGGCAGTGGCTGGCTGGTGCTGGCTGGTGGTGAAAATAGTAGTGAGATAAGCGCCCTGTCTTTAGGGCGTTTAGCTGCTGATGGTGGTATCGCTTATGTGATGTTTGGCGGTCAGCATCAGGAAGCAGTTGAGCAGATTCTGGCCGATATGGATGACCTCGGTTCACCACCCGGTTATCTGGTGGATGTGATGACAGAAGATGACGAAACCATTCGCCACAGGCTTGGTGACGCGGGTATGATCGTCATCAGTGGTGGCGAAAGCGTGGATCAACTGCGTAATGGCCTGTTAGGCGCGGCAATTGAGGGTATCAAAACGGCTTTTGAGAATGGCGCTATTGTGCTGGCTCAGGGCCTGAGTGTGATGCTGTTTGGTAACTGGGTGATCCTGAATAATGGCGAGTATGCATCTGGCCTTGAATGGCTGGAAAATGGTCTGATCTTGCCGGCTGTAACCAGTATTGCGAATGACCCGCAGGCTAAAAATCTGCTGGCGCTGGAACCGGCTGCTATTGCCGCAGGTATCGGCGTGGATTCTGCGCTCGCCCTGGGGCCAAATGGCGAATTGGAAATCTGGGGTGATCGTGAAGTAACGATTGCCCTTGGCAAAGACTACAGCACGTCCTGAATGTGCTGCTGATTTTAGTGTCAATTACTTCACTTAGAAGGATGAATTGAATGCCTGCAACAATTATGATCGGGGCGCATTGGGGCGACGAAGGTAAAGGCCGCGTCACCGATGAACTGGCGGCGGAAGCAGATATCGTAGCACGCTTTGCCGGTGGCGATAATGCTGGACACACGGTGTATGTAGATGGAACGGTATTTAAGTTT
The DNA here is from genome assembly GCA_038258185.1 of Aggregatilineales bacterium. Lineage (GTDB taxonomy): Bacteria > Chloroflexota > Anaerolineae > Aggregatilineales > Phototrophicaceae > JAIOHN01. Next base: position 14,230 of record JBBSQD010000035.1, read on the forward strand.
CATCTGCTGCCTTCAGGTATTTTGCGTGATAATGTCACCTGTGTGCTGGGTAATGGCATGGTGATTAACCCGGTGAACCTGTTAAAAGAAATGGATGAGATGTCCGCCAAAGGGTTGGACATTTCACCACAGCGACTTTTGCTGAGTACGCGTGCCCATATTATCAGCCCGGCGCATATTGCCCTGGATAAAGCTGCTGAAATCGCACGTGGTGCGGACGCGATTGGCACGACCTTGCGCGGGATCGGCCCGGCCTATCTCGACAAAGCCGCCCGGCAGGGTATTCGTGCTGGACAAATGAATCAGGTTGAGGAATTTGCGGATGCGTTGTACGCCAGTATAGAGCGCGCAAACGAAACACTGAAAAGTGCGGGACTGGAAACCCTGGATCCGCAGGAAAGTGCGCTGACGTATATCGAGGCGGCGGAACGCTTAAAGCCCTACCTGTGCGATACGGGTGTGTATCTGAATCAGCACTTGAAAGAAGGCGCTCAGGTTTTGTGCGAGGGTGCGCAGGGCGCTATGCTGGATATTGATCATGGCGACTATCCTTATGTGACCAGCTCCACCTCGACTTCTGGCGGGGCATTGACGGGTCTGGGGATTGGGCCATTGTATATATCACGCGTTGTCGGTGTGACCAAAGCCTTCAGCTCACGGGTGGGTTCTGGACCGATGCCGAGCGAACAGGAAGGCGCGATTGCTGACCGTCTGCGCGGGACGGGGGAGAATTTCTGGGATGAATTTGGGACTACAACCGGACGTATCCGGCGTTGTGGCTGGCTGGACGGCGTGATTCTGCGTTATGCGTCATTGGTCAATGGATTTACCGAGTTATACGTGACCAAGCTGGATGTATTGAGTGGGCTAGACGAAGTGAAGATCGCCGTGGCTTATGAAATTGATGGGAAACGTCTGGAATACCCACCGACAACCATACCGGAATTACAGCGCGTCCGCGCAGTTTATGAAACACTTCCTGGTTGGTCAGAAGACGTGAGCACTATCCGGCAGGAAGCCGATTTGCCGCAGGCCGCCCGCGATTTCGTCCGGGCCATTCACGAATTGTGTGATGTGCCAGTGAAAACCGTGAGTGTTGGCCCGGCGCGCGACCAGGTTATTCACTTTGCTTGATTAGCTTAAGATCAGAGTAAACATGAGCGAACAGACAACTTATAGCTATGAGATGGAAAAACCCGTCACTACACCCCCACAGCGTGTTGTCTCGTTGGTTCCCAGTGTGACCGAGTCTCTGTTTGATCTCAGTCTGGGAGGGCGTCTGGTTGGGGTCACAGACTATTGTATTTACCCGGCTGATGGCGTCGCACGTTTACCGAAAATCGGCGGCACCAAAAACCCTAATATCCAGCAAATCATTGACCTGCGTCCTAATCTGGTGATTGCCAATCAAGAGGAAAACCGCCCGCAGGACGTTGAAGCGTTGCGTGCAGCGGGAATCCCCGTTTGGGTGACTTTTCCGCAATCCGTCCGGGATGCGCTGAATGTATTGTGGAACATCATGCATATCTTTGATGAGCCGGTGATGGTGCCGCGTGTGCGTTTGATTGAGCAGACTCTCGATTGGGTTGAAGGAATCAGCCGCGCGCATGAAGACAATCCTACACGTGTTTTTGCCCCCATCTGGTTGGATCCGCTGATGACTTTTAACGCGGATACCTATATTCATGACTTACTGCTCACCTGTGGGGGCGTGAATGTATTTGGCAAACGGAAGCGTTTGTATCCGTTGGCGGCTGATCTGGGTCAGGCAGAGCCGTATCCCGATGAGCAAACTGAGGGGATGGATGCCCGTTATCCGCGTATTACGCTGGACGAAGTCGTCGAAGCCCAGCCTGAAGTCATTCTGCTGCCAAGTGAACCTTTCAGCTTTACAGCAGAACACATCCCCATTTTTAAAGCATTGGACGTGCCAGCAGCCCATCATGATCGTATTTTCCTGGTGGATGGCTCCCTGTTAACGTGGCATGGGACACGACTGGCCCACGCTTTAAATGCCATTCCGGCTTTACTGGCTAAGGAAGCGTAAATGTCGGACACGAAATCATCTATGCAGGATGACTTGCTGGCGACTGCTGCGCATGATCTTAAGTCACCCATTCACGCCGTGCTGGGCTTACTTGATCTTCTGGAAAACAGCGGTGATCTCAATGAACGCCAGCAGTATTATCATAATCGGGCTGTCAATAGCTTAAATCAAATGCAGGCCATGATTTCTTCTATCCTGGATATTTCGCAGATAGAAGGGGAATCCAAACCTGTATTGGATACCTGTGACCTGAAGCGGATTATTCAGGATGATGTCGAGTTGATGAGTGGCCTGGCTGATGAAAGAATTATCACAATTCATCTCGCGGTGGACTCGGAATTGAGTGAAGTGGTTGGTGATGCAGATCAGTTGAGCCGGGTTATGAATAATCTGCTGAATAATGCGCTCAAATATAATCATGATCAGGGTCATGTCTGGATCACAGCGATTAATCAGCCTGAGACGGTACAGGTGAGTGTGCGTGATAGTGGCCCCGGTATTCCTTTGGAAGACCAGCCCAGGATTTTTGAACGCTTTTTCCGGTCAAAATACCATCGTGCTTTGAAAGTTGAGGGCACGGGCTTGGGATTGTCTATCACTAAAGCCATCGTTGAAAAGCATCAGGGTCGTATCTGGTTGGAAAGTACCCCGGACGCGGGTACAACTTTCATTTTTACGTTACCGCGTAAGCGTCAGTTACAGGATGGCCACGATTTACAGTCACGGCCACGCGAGATTATCGGTGAAGGGCGCGATACATTTAACATCGCGCAGGAAAGTCCAATAGAACCATCGGATATCGTGGATGACAACACACAAGAGGCTCATGGATCAGCAGAAAGTGATTCCAGTAGTGATTTGGTCTAACTCTTGCCGCTGGTTGTGAGAAAAGGTACAATCGTAAACAATTCATTAGCACCATTCGGCTGCATTCTGTGGGGAGGTTCCGCATGAAAAACCTGTTAATTATTGTTGGTATCGCTTTGTTGCTGGTTGTCGGTGGTGCCCTTACGGCTCAACTGGGATCAACCGGGCCCAATGAAAGCTTAATTCCATTCTTTCTGGTTCAGTCTGATAGCCCTGAAGCGTCCACGATGGACGCCGCACCGTGGCAAGCGGAACAGCTTGTGATTCTGGTGGGCTTTCTGCTATTTAACATGATCGGGATTGCCGTCACGATTATGGCGGTGATGTGGTTTTTACATCGTGGCGTCAGAATTGCTGAAGCAACTGAGAATACAACGGCTATTACATCAGGCAAGGGTTCTGCCAGAGCCGTGCAAAAATCTTAAGTTCCGTGTTTTTATTGTAAGTTTGCTGGAGTACGAGTGATGGAGCATAGGCAGAAAGCACCGCGCCTGTTTGCCTGGTTAACGCTTATAACTGTTTTGCTGACTGTTGGATTAATTTTGTTTGGTGGCATTGTCCGCGTGACAGATTCGGGTTTAGGGTGCGGGGATGACTGGCCGTTGTGCAACGGCACCATTTTCCCGCCGCTGGATAATCTCACCGCCTGGATTGAATGGACGCATCGCTTGCTGGCTGCGCTCATTGGGGTGATGGGTTTAGCGACGCTGATTGTCGGTTTTAGCCAGCGCGTGCAAAAAACGCATCGTTTCAGTATGATTGCGCTAGGGCTGGCCGCAGTTCTGTATTTCGTTCAAAGTGCGCTTGGTGCGCTGGTGGTCGTTTTTGATCTGCCGCCTACAACTGTCGCTTTGCATCTGGGTACATCAATGCTGCTGCTTGCAGCCTTTATTATGGGTTATATAACCGCTGTCTATACCCCCGCAGCACCTCATAAAGTTGATGCGGTCAGCTCGTTGACTTATATTACAACTGCCCTGACGTTGATTATCATTATGACGGGCGCGTTGGTGCGGGGTAGTGGGGCGACACTGGCCTGTGTGGACTGGCCTTTATGCAATGGCGCTATTATCCCGGTTGATCAGGGACAGCTGCATATGATTCATATGGTGCATCGTTTTGCAGTGCTGGCGCTGGGGATTTCATTAGTATTGCTGGTCTGGCAGATTTACCAGAATCGGAACACCCGCGCGAGTCGTTTTTTTGCAGTTTTTGCCTTGCTGACATATGCAGGGCAAGCGACTGTGGGTGCGCTTTTTGTTTTAACCAGCGCAGCGCCTCTATGGGGCGCGGCGCATGTCGGGCTTGCAGGCACAACGTGGGCATTGATGGTTATTTTAAGTGTGATCGAATTTTTAAGCAGCCGACCTTTGGTTGCTGAACAACAAGATGAAGGTCAATGGAAAATCAAGTCGGAAGCCGTAATGAATTAATGACAACTATCCGTACCTATCTGGAACTGACGAAGTTACGTATTGTTCTACTGCTGTTATTTACCACATTAACCGCTATGGTGATTGCTGCGGGTGGTGTTCCTGAATTTCGTATCTTAATCCCTGCGCTGATTGGTGGCGCGATGGCCGCAGCGGGATCAAGTGCTATCAATCAGTATGTTGACCGCGACATGGATGCCAAGATGACGCGCACTGCTCGTCGTCCGATTCCATCTGGTCGGGTGCAACCCATAAATGCGCTGATTTTCGGTGTCATACTGGTCGTGTTGTCTGTACTGGTGTTAGGTCTGTGGGTCAATTGGTTGACTTCTATTCTCGCGCTGATCGGTTCGCTCTACTATGTGGTGGTTTACACGCTTTTGCTGAAGCGCAACACCGCACTCAATATTGTTATTGGTGGCGGGGCAGGGGCGATGCCGGTGTTAGTTGGCTGGGCAGCGGTAGCGAACAGTCTGCCCATTCAGGCATGGATTCTGTTTGCAATTGTCTTTTACTGGACTCCGCCGCATAGCTGGGCTTTAGCTCTGCTGGTGAACACAGATTATGCCCGCGCGGGTGTGCCGATGATGCCAGTGGCACGTGGCGAGAAGATTACCCGTCGCCAGATTCTGCTCTACTCCGTGTTGTTATTTATTATCACGTTGTTGCCAGGAACGATTGATATGCTGGGTGCTATTTATATGGTGGCCGCAACCATGCTCGGCTTAGGGCTTATCTGGATGTCTATTCGCCTCATTCGTGAGGCTGATAAGGCGATTGCCAGAAGCACTTATAAATACTCCACCGCCTATCTTGCCTTTTTATTTATGGCGATGCTTATCGACATTATTATCTAAACGGATGTAAAGACCGTGACTGATCAACCTAAAAAATCAGGCGCAGCCAGTTGGTGGCCGGTTTACCTTGCATTAGGTTTACTGGTCATCTTTATTATCATTTTTGCTGTGGAATTTATTTCCAGCAGTAATGAAAGTGCAGGCGAGGCCGCGACCGAATTAACGTCAGACACCTATATGGATGTGGTTGAGCCTTTGCTGGCCAATGCTAATCCTGAAAATGGCCCTGAGTTACTTGCACAGTATGATTGCTCGGCTTGCCATATTGCCGGTGCGGCGAATAATATCGCCCCATCGTTTGTTGGATTGGCCGAAAGCGCTGGCGAAATGCGTCCGCCACTTACCGCAGAAGCCTATATTTACGAATCCATCATTTACCCACAGGCGTTTATCGTTGGGGATTACAGCGGCGTGATGGCCTTAAATTACGCTTCTCGCTTGTCGGATGAACAATTGGGCGATATGATCGCTTATCTGCTCATAAACAATACGCAATAACTCACTATGAATCTGGATGCGTTTACAATTTCCGCACTCGTTGATGAGTTCATGGATGTCCTGGTAGGGGGACGTATTCAGGACTCCATCAATGTGGATCATACTGCCATTGGCCTGGAGATTTACGCAGATCATCAGCGCCGTTACCTGTATATGAGCGCGGATCACCAAACGCCGCGTGTTCATCTGGTGGCCGACAAGCTGCGCCGAGGCATCAACGTCCCTAAGCAAATTGGTTTGCTTTTCCGCCGGTTCGTTGAAGGCGGCATCGTGACACACGTGAGCCAGCCACCGTGGGAGCGAATTCTTCAGATTGATGTACAGGGGCCAGAAGGTGATGTCACGATTATCATTGAGCCGATGGAACGACGCAGCAATATCCTGCTGGTGCAAAACGGCATTATTCTGGATTGTATGCGCCGCGTCGGGCCAGAAGATAATCGTTACCGCTTGAGTTTGCCGGGACACGAATATGTGCCCCCGCCCCCGCAGACTGGCCGCCTCGAACCGACGAAAGTCACACTCGAAGATATTTACGGCCTGATTGAACAAAACAGCGACCCCAAACAACAAATGCAGCGCCTGTTGTCTGGGCGTATACTGGGCATGAGTCCCCTGCTGGCACGTGAAATCACCTACCGTGCTTCTGGCGCAATCAATACAAAAGCAGATGATTGTGACCCTGATACGATCTATGAGGCCACTCGTGCCGTTATTGACCCACTGGCAAATCGCGAGTGGCAACCCGGCATTGTGGAAAGTGATGAAGGAGTCGAGGCCTTTAGCGTTTACCCGCTCACCAGCATGGCTGACTGGCAACCTGTCGATGGGGTCAGTGAGGCAATGGCCGCCTACTATGGCGCACCTGTGGGCGAAGACGCCTATAACGCCGCAAAAGTCCCGGTTGATAAAGCCATTGAGGAAGCCATAGGGCGCTTACAGGGGAAACTCGCTTCTCTGGAAAGTTCGCTCAAGGATGAAAGTGAACGTGAGCAGCTTCGGAAAAGTGGTGAGCTGATTCTGGCGTATCAGTATGCCGTCCAGAAAGGGCAGCAAGAGCTCAGGGCTCAGTATGAGGTGGATGAACCGGAACTGGTCATCGCACTCGATAATCAATTAACGCCTTTAGAAAATGCCCAACGCTATTTCTCGCGCTATGATAAAGCCAAACGCGCGTTAGAAGATGTGCCTCGGCTGGTTCGTGAAACCAAAGATGAAATTAATTTCCTGTCTCAATTGAAGATGGATTTGGAACTGGCAGCGAACTGGCCTGATATTGATGAAGTGCAACAGGCGCTGCAATCTAAAGGCTACTGGCGCGGCAAACGCGCCGGAAAAGTGGGCGGCGGCAAAAGCGCCCCAATGCGCATTGTAACCCCCGACAATTTTGTAATCTGGTTGGGGCGTAACAGCCGACAGAATGAGACCGTGACTTTTGATAAAGGTGGTAGCGCTGATCTCTGGTTGCATGCGCGGGATGTTCCCGGAGCGCATGTGGTGATTAAATTTGACGGGCGGCGTATTCCAGAGCCCGTAATTGAGCAGGCGGCGACTATCGCGGCATATTACAGTGCCAACCGAAATGAAGCCAGTGTTATTGTCGATGTCACTGAGTGCAAGTATGTCAAAAAGATTAAAGGCGCTGGGCCAGGGATGGTGACGTATCGCAACGAAACCACGCGCACGGTCGCACCACATTCTGAGACTGAGATTATCCAGGAGTAACATATGGCACAGCAGATCACACATCCTGAACCCGGCACACACATCAAGCTGAAACATTACGATCCCGACTTTCATGGCGATTCGGAAAAGAAAGCCGCGCGCGAAGAGGAAGGGAAGCTTGAGGAAAAGTTAGCCAATCTTCAGGAGCGCCTTTACGCTGAGGGCAAACAGTCGCTGCTGGTGGTTTTGCAGGCATTAGATGCAGGTGGCAAGGATAGTACAATCAAGAAGGTGTTCGACTCGGTTAATCCTCAGGGGGTGCATGTTTCCAGCTTTAAAGCGCCTACGCTGGAAGAACTGTCGCACGATTTTCTGTGGCGCATTCACAAACGCGTACCCGAAAAGGGCTACATTGGCATTTTCAACCGCAGTCATTATGAAGATGTGCTGGTTGTCAGGGTTAATGAGTTAGTCAAGGAAGCCATCTGGCAAAAACGCTATGATCAGATTAACCAGTTTGAGCATATGCTGAGCGAAAATGGTGTGCGGATTGTGAAGTTTTACCTGCATATCAGCAAAGATGAGCAAAAGGAACGCTTCCAGGAACGTCTGGATAATCCTGAGAAAAACTGGAAATTCTCCACAGGTGACCTGAAAGTTCGTGAACAATGGTCAGATTATCTCGACGCTTATGAAGATGTCCTGACCAAATGTAATACCAAGTACGCCCCCTGGTACATCATCCCGGCCAATCGCAAATGGTACCGCGATTTAGTGATCAGCCGTATTCTTGTGGAAACACTTGAAGATATGAACCCGCAGTATCCGCCACCGGAACCCGGCCTGGATACGGTTGTCATCCCGGACTAATCTCAATCGCTTGATGCGGCACGCCGCGCAGCATCCAGTACCTGCGCAATCGTAATTTCGCGCACACAGGGATGATTTTCAAGGTTATCATCCGCCCAATCAATGATGCGGCAGGGGCGACAGCCAATATCAGATGTCACAATCAAGTGCTTGTCTGAAGGTCCCCACGGGCCAAATTCAAACGGATCTGCTGGGCCAAATAAAGTCACTGTCGGTGTGTGGACGGCAGCCGCCAGATGCAGTGGGCCGCTGTCCGGGCCGATCACGACTTTTGAGCGGGCAAATAAAGCAGCCAACTGTCCGACATGCGTTTCCCCGGCGATCACGACTGATGGATGCTTCATGTGGCTCGTGATCCGTTTGACCAGATTGAGTTCGTGATCTCCCCCTGTAAAGATAACACGCGCATCGAGTTGCTCGGTTAAGATATCCGCGACAATTGCCCAGTTTTCATCCTGCCCTTGTTTGACGCGTGTTCCAGATCCCGGATGGATGCAGATAATTCTGTCACCGGGTTTTATGCCCCACTCTTGCAGATAACCCTCTACGTAACTCTGATCTGCCGGATCGATGGGAAAGTGATACAGCGCATCCTGCGGGTTTAGCGCTCCTGTCCATTTTTCAACAAGGCGTAAGCTCTGCACAACTGTATGGGTGTCCTGATGTTCAACTTTATGATTGAGGAATGGCCCGGTATCCGCGAGACTATAGCCGATACGCTCCGGAAAGCCTGCCAGATAAGTCACCAGTGCACCCCACCAATGATCGGGTCGAAAAATGATGGCGCTGTTGTAACCGATATGGCGCAAGTGACGGGCGGTCGTCCATGCTAACTGATAGGGTGAGCGCCAATTGTCTTTGGGGTGGCGACTAAAGCCGGGGAAGGGAAGGGTCAGGACAAGGTCAACTTCAGAATAATTTGCCAGAACGCTGGCTGACCACGGGCCGACCAGGGCATGAATCTCGGTATTGGGCAGGGCTTTTCGCAGCGCATGGATTGCCGGCGTGGTGAGTAATACATCGCCGAGGTGATCGGGCCGAATGAGCAGAATGCGATTGATGCCAGCCGTTTTCATCGGCAAAAACGGAATACTCGCCACCGCCCTCAGCATGGATCTGCGCACCTGATGCTTAAAAGGTACTTGATGATAGGCCTGGGTCATGGTGCGGTTACGCAGGACAAGCGCTTCTCTATTCAAGTCGCATCTCCTTATAGATTTGCAGGAGGTGCGGAATCAGAAGTGACCAGTCATAATTTTGCTGAACAAAATCACGGGCAGCCTGACCTAATGCTTTACTCTGTGCCGGGTTTTTGAGCAGAGCGATGACGTTCTGTGCAATCGCTTCTTCGGTATCGGCCACAATGAGCGCCTCATGGGCGCTATCCGCTATGCCTGCGGCTGCGATCTGTGTGGCAACGACCGCACAGCCTGATGCCATCGCTTCTAGGATTTTGAGGCGGGTGCCGCTGCCCATGCGCAATGGCGCGACATAGACATGGGTGGCATGAAGAAACGGACGGATTTTGGGAACCCAGCCAGTCAGTTCGATATTCTTCTTATCGCGTAACGTTTCAAGCCGAGGGTGCGGCTTCTGACCGACAATATACAGACGCACATCCGGTACCTGCAGATGAATTAAAGGCAAAATCGCTTCACTAAACCATAACATCGCGTCGATATTGGGACGGTAATCCATTTTTCCGGTAAAGGTCAGGACATGATTCCCCAGATCCAGTTGACCATCATTGCTTTCATAGTCATCGGCAAAAATACCATTTGAGACGACAGTGACTTTATGATCGGTGCGAAAGGGGCGAAGAATACGGGCGTCTTCTTCTGACACGGCGATTACCGCATCGACCTGCTGGCAGATGATATGCTCGAAGTGCGCGATGCGTTGTGCCTGAATACGAGAATAGATGGCTATGGGCAGGCGTTTCAGGTTTTTCTTATCAACCTGATAGATGACTTCCTGTAGGGCCGATTCAGCATTGTGCGCGTCATAAACCAATTTGGTGTTGGGCTGATACTGGCGGACGATAGGCAGGAATCGCGCCATTTCCAGACCTTCGAACTGCACCACATCGAAATTAACTTCTTCCAGTAGACTGCATAGACGCTGGCTGAATAGTTTGCTCTTAAGCCTTTGCGCCAGATCGGGCTGTTGTGATAGAACCAGATCGCGCAGCCGCTGCGCCATACCCCGCTGCGGGAAGGGTACCGTTTCAATACGTGAGCATAAATTTTCCAGTGGTGTGGATTGAACGGATGGGTTGCCATTGTGAAAACAGAGAAGGGTAATGTCGTGACCGGCTGTATGTAAGCCGTGGATGATGCCGTAATTGCGGATAGCGCCACCCTGGTGCAATGGATAGGGCAGAGTCGGTGTGAGAATAAGCAGGCGCATACTACCTCAGATGATTGAGCGGTACACCGATAGAGCAATACTAGCAGTGTTTTCCCAGGTAAATGTGGCTGCTCGTTCCAGACCAGCCGTCCGCATTGTATCACGCCATGCGGTATCAGTTAACGCGTGATGCATAGCCCGGGCTAAAGTTGCTGGATCATCCGGGTTGATCTGATGGCCGACATCCCCGACAACTTCTGGCAAAGATGACCGATTGCTGACAATCGGGATTGTGCCACAGGCCATCGCTTCGAGTGCTGGAAAGCCAAAGCCCTCATAAAACGACGGACTTACCAGCAGGGCGGCTTTATTGTACAGTGCCGGGAGATGTTCCTGGGGCACATTTTCCCGCCAGATAATATACTTATCAAGCTCCATGGAGGTGATACGCGCCATGGTTTCGTCAAACATCCACCCACGCCGACCGGCTAATACAATCGGTGGCGCTTCTGGAAATGTCTGGATGAGTTGGTGATAGGCTTCCAACAGACCGACAATATTTTTTCGGGGCTCAAAAGTGCCTAGAAACAGGATATAACCATCCGGTAGATTTAAGGCCTGATTTGCAGCATCTAACTGCGCCTGGTTTAAGGGGCGAAAGCTCTCGTCCACACCCAGCATATGCACGGTGATTTTATCAGCTGGGACGCCCAGCATGTCGACCAGATCGACTCGTGTCGCTTCACTATCTGCTAAAATATGATCAGCCTGCCCAACCGCGTTTTTAATCTGATCATTGTAATAGCGGCGGCTCTCTTTGGTCAGAAACTGCGGATAGTGCAGGAAGTTGAGATCATGTACGGTAATCACGTGCCGCCGTGCCCCATGCCGGGGTGGGATAAAATCCGGACTATGCAATAAATCCAGCTTAAAACGAAGTAACTCCACCGACAGTGCAGTGCGTTCCAGACGATTGTGACAGGGTGTCCACAGGCTTGCCCGCTGGAAATGTTGGGCGATTGTATGGTGATCTTTGCGACTATGGAAGATAGTGTACTGATAATCGGAATCGAGCAATGCCAAGGCTTTAATCAAGCGTTGGATGTAAACACTAATACCTTCTTGTCGATAATACGTTAGGCGTGCATCAATGCCGATGTGTTGCATAAAACGAGTATAGCGTTTGGGTGATAAACAATCCAGTGGTTTTTGCGGATTAAATAACTAAGGCTGAAGATGATGCGTATCCTGAGTATTGCCAGTCAGAAGGGCGGGGTGGGTAAAACCACGACCGCTATGAACCTTGCTTATGTGCTTGCTGAGCGACAGCGACGGGTTTTATTGATTGATATGGACCCACAGGGTGGATTAACCCATTATATGGGGCTGGACCCTTATCACCTGGAGCGGAGCGCGTATTCGCTGCTGGTGCTGGAAGACGCGACTATCGGACAGGTGATCAAAACAGTACATTCATCTTTGGCTTTTGTGCCTGCCAGTTCTGATCTGGCCGGTGCTACACTCAGCAAGTCTCAGGAGCATTATCCGCTGCACAGGTTGCGAGAAAAACTCCGCAGCACCCGCATCCCGTTCGATTATATGATTATCGACACCCCGCCAGCGCTGGACTTACTGACTGAAGTCAGCCTGATTGCCGCTGATGAAGTGATTATTCCGGCCCAATGTCATTATCTGGCAGTACAAGGTGTACGAGCCGTCAAAGAAGCCTTAGTGAAAATTCAGTCCGGCGGTAATCCTGCGCTCAGGATCAGTGGGATTTTGCCGACGATGTACGATGCTTCTTCAGCGCATGCCCAGACAATCCTCAGTGAAATGCACAATCTGCTCGACCACGAGTTATTTCAGACGGTCGTTCCCTATGATATCCATGTGATGGATGCGCCCTATCACGGTAAGCCGCTGGTGGTGGACTCACCGGCAAGCCCTGCCGCATTAGCCTATCAGGCACTTGCCGACGAAGTGTTAGCCGCGGAGTAATCTAATCGACAAACACGCTGCAATCGGGTGTCCACGGTGGGGCGCAGATCGCCAGGAAGACTAAATCTTCGCTGCTGTCGTTAAAAATCTGGTGCACGGCGTTTGTGGGAATTGCTATGGCATCACCGGGATTAAGTACATTACTTTCACCATCCAGCTCGAAGCGCGCCTGACCCGAGAGAATAAAATAGCTTTCTTCAGCGACAGGATGATAATGCCTGAGGGATGCCTTGCCAGCAGGTAGGGTGATGTGCGCCATACTGTGTTGCGTGGCCCCGCCAGCACTGAGTCCCATTTGTTCGCGCACCATCTCGCCATGCGGGCTGACAAAAGGATTAATTTCCTGAATATTTCTGATGTGCATCTACTACCCCTTCTTACAAAACCGGATTAAAGCCACTTATCGATTATGGTCTGCAATGTGCCATTTTCTTCCAGTGTTTGCAAGGCTCGGTCGACGATTCGCCAGACCTCAGCGCGATCTTCACGAACGGCAATCACATAGGGGTTGACCGTCGCATATTCGACGCGCGCTGCCCAGTCATGGTCGCGCAGATAAAGGCGCGCGCTGGTCGCATCGACGAGTGCGACATCTGCTTCACCCAGGCGAACCGCATCCAGCGCATATTCTGGCAGCTCATAGGGCAGGGTTTGAAAAGGCAGAATGCGCCGCAACCAGCGTCGCGCTTCGCTATCCGCATTGGAGCCAAATTCATAGGCTAGTCTGTGTCCTGCCATATCGGACATCAGACTGATTGGATTTTCCGCTGCGCTTATCAATACCAGACCCGCGTTAAAATAAGGTCGCATGTAGCGCACTTCTGCTGTGCGCAGGGGGTCGATTGATAGTGTCGCAATGACCATATCGACTTGATCGGCCTTAAGCGAATCATAAATGCCATCGAAGGTCATGTTTACGAATTGTGCCTCGATACCGATTTCATCAGCCAGTGCTTTGCTCATGTCGATCTCAAGCCCAAATAAATCGTCGGCTGTTGCCACAGCAAAGGGAGGATTGCTGGCATCTACGCCGATCCGTAATGCACCGTAAGGAAATATCTCCGCGATATTTTCAGGCTTCGTATTTGAATACCGTCTGCTCAGAGTAAATAGAGTCGCGATGACAATCAAAAAGCCGCAAAGCCCTAACACAACAAATGTTAATCTTCGGGAGCGTCCAGCCATAAGTTCTCGCTCCTTGACCAGCCACGGGCGTAATCCTGCACGGCGTAATAAATCGGTTTGATCTGAAACTCCGGCGTGATGAAGGTGAAATTATCGGGGTAACTCAGGGTGGGGGCGGGATAGCGAAACGCCCACAGGCATAATTTCTCCGCCCACGGCCATTCCTGTTCCGCCCATTCTAACGCCTCTAATGTGTACTGAATGCGTTGGGCGGGGCGCACGGCTTTTGTCCAGCGTGGATGGTCGTTCCAGCCTGTTTCGGTGATGTATACGGGTTTATCGGTGTAATTATGCAGGATGTTATGCAACAACTCGGCGCGGCGGAAGTTCAACACATCAGGCTCAGGCTGTTCTTGCGGAGACTCGGTGAAACCGTAGGTGTGGATGGCGAGCGCATCAAAATAATCGGCGGCACCCGCTTTGAGTATCGCATCCAGATACAGCAGGTCATTCAGGCCATTGGGGCTGCCTTCAGGTTCCAGCGTTGGCGCCAGCGCTGCCGCCAAAATAATCACATTGGGATTGGCTTGATGGACAGGCTCATAGACCGCCTGCAAAAGATTCACATAGCCCTGTGGGTCAACCGGACGATAACCCCACTCAAATGCCAGATTCGGCTCGTTCCAGATAATGATCTGGTCAATCACCCCGGCATAACGGGTTGCAAAATCGACCACGAAGTCGGCAAAATCATCAAACGAGTCTTCCGGTAAATAATTAAGCGTGCTGAATTGATCTTCGACATTGGGACGCGCCCATAAGGGTACATAACCCATACGCGCGATGATCTGCAACCCCTGATTTTGCGCATGTCGCACAATCCTATCTGCGGATTCCCAGTCGTAACGATCCTGCGTGTTTTCGATATAGGCCCAGGGGAAAAACTCGACGATGGTATCGGCTCCCATTTCGCGCACCAATTGCAGAGAGTGTTGGATCTTCCACTCCCAGACTTCGTCAATTAGCCGGGTGTGGACACAAACTTGCGTTTTTTGGATTTCGACGGTTTGCTGTGGGCCCAGTGTGGCCCGTGGGCCGGGTGCGGTGAGGTTCGCCAAAATGACCCCGGCTACTTCACTGCGCAGATACCAGGGCCAATAACGCCGAACGGTGAGCGGTAACCAGTAATCTCCTGCGAACATAACGCACGATCATAGCGCAAACTCCGCGACAGTGCCCTATGTTTGCCCAACGTTTAAGGTGGGAGGTGAATTATTCCGCCAGATTTAAGACTCGTGCCAGATTGCCCGACCAGACTAACTGTTGCTCCGCTACGGAAAAATCATCTTCCAGTAAAGCCTTGTAGGCAGCGACTTCGACATGCATCAGATTAAACGGGAAATCGCTGCCAAAGCAGATGCGGCTGGTTCCGAGTTTTTTGAGTGCTTTCAGTACATTGATATGACGGATTGCGCTGCCAATGCCTGTGATATTCTCATGCTCGGCAATCACTTCAATAGCCGCATTGGATAAATCGGCAAAACCGACTCCTCCGGCATGCACCATCAGCATCTGCATTTCGGGATACATGCCTGCTATTTTGCCCATTCGATAGGGGTGAGTGGCTTCATATGCATCGGTGCCGATATGAAAGGCGAGAACGGTGTTCATTTTAGCGATCTCGTCAATCAGCGGCAGGGATAGCTCAGGACTGTCAATATAAAAGCTGTTTTGCGCGCCATTGAGCTTGATGCCGTGAAAGCCATATTCTTCGATACAGCGTTTGATTTCAGCCTTCATTTGGGGCAGGCCAAGATGTGGGTCGACCCAGCCAAACCCCAGAATACGATCAGGATGTTTACGAGTGGCCTCATACACATAGCGGTTCGACTCCGCGATTTCGCGCATATAAGGCGGACGCAACCAGGTAAGGGCTTTATCCACCCCTGCGCGATCCATGTTTGAAATAAGGGTATCTATCGTCACCGCAAAAGCATCTTCGTGCGTCGGGGAAATGTGGGTATCCGCGTCGATAATCATGCCAATTCCTTGTTCCGCACAGCGATAATTTCGGCCATAATGGACAGTGCGATTTCTTCCGGGGTAGCCGCGCCAATATCCACGCCAATCGGCGTACGGATGCGCTCAAGTTCGGCTTGAGGCACATTCGCTTCACGCAGGCGTTCCAGCCGTGCTTGATGGGTGCGTTTGCTACTCAGCACGCCCACATACGCCGCGTTACTGGATAGGGCGGTGATCAGCGCAGGATCGTCAATTTTGGGATCGTGCGTGAGGATAGTGATGTAAGTATTGGAATTAAGCCCAAGCTCAATAAGCGCTTTATCAGGATAGGCGTGGAGAATATGCTCAGCTAACGGAAAACGTTCCTGAGTTGCAAAGACCTGGCGTGGATCAATCACTGAAATGCGAAAGCCGAGTGTCTGTGCGAAATACTGAAGCGGCATCGCTACATGCACTCCGCCAATCATGATGAGATGGGGACGTGGCTGGTAAATATCAAAAAGAACATCTATACCTTTGATAGTAATTTGCTGCGATTGGCGCATCTGTTTGAGCGCGTCGATAATGGCGGTTTGCTGGTTTTGGATTTCATCCCCGACCCTATAAGTTACTTGTCCATTCTGATCGAGAATTAGCTTCTGGCCGGCCATCTCTCCCGTCAGCGCGGTAAGGGTAGAAACCTGCTCATCGCGCTTGATGCTGGCAGAAATGAGCGACCACCATTGCAGATCAAGCGGCTCCACAAATACGCTGATTTTACCGCCACAGGTTAAGCCGACTTCCCAGGCGGTGTCATCGCTGACACCGAAATGCAGCAGGTGCGGTTTGCCGTTTTTAAGACTTTTGATCGCTTCTTCGACCACAGCTGTTTCGACGCATCCGCCGCTGACGGAACCCACCATTGCCAGCTTATCGGTCATCGCCATTTTCGCGCCGACTCTGCGCGGTGCAGAGCCCCAGGTTTGTGTCACTGTCGCCAGTGCAATCCGCTCTCCACTTTGAATCCACTGTTCAACAGTATGTATAATCTCTAACATCATTGGTCACCAGACTATTTTTCCATTAAATATATTGTTATCAGTTTCGGCGTTCCCAGTTGAGTTTTTGCAGTTCCTGAATCACCATTTGCAGATTAGCCAGATTGCGCAGGGGTAGAAAATCATCCACACAGGGTAACATCGCCTGTGCACCACGGGTGAGCGGTTCATATTCTGGCATATCCAGCAGGGGATTGAGCCAGATGAGCCGGTGACAACTCCGCTGCAAGCGTGCCATTTCGTGTCTTAGAATCTCCGGGTCACCACGATCCCAGCCATCTGTGATGAGTATGACAATCGCGCCCCGACCCAATACGCGCCGTGACCAGTCGTAATTGAAAACTCGCAGCGCTTCGCCTGTGCGGGTGCCGTTTCCCCAGTCATTGACATTCGAGCCAATTTCTTTGAGCGCACGATCAACAGATTTGTGCCGTATTTGCCGTGTGATACGCGTCAGGCGCACACTGAACACAAAAGATTCGACTTTGTGCTCTGTACCAGCGAAGACATGCATAAATTGTAGAAAAATACGTGTGTAACGTTCCATGCTGCCGCTGATGTCGCAGATCAACACGATAGGCCGCGGTTTGTATCTGGGTTTTCGTGTAGGCAATTCAAGAATTTCACCCGCATAGCGCAGATTTTGTCGCAATAAACGCCGCGAGTCGATTTGCTTACCTTTACCCCGCTGGCTGCGGCGCACCCGACGAAAACTGAGCGCACGTGGTAATGCGGACATCGCCTTGCGCGCCATGATCAACTCTTCACCAGTCATATCAGCGAAATCCTTATAATGCAGATTTTCCTGCTGACTATAAGTCGGTACCACATTGATCCAAGGCGGCTGACTTGCAGCCGGCGCACCGTCATCATTGGCCGCAAGAGTTGCGCTGGGCGGCAGAATTTGCGTGCGACGGGTACTCGGTTTGCTGCTGGCGATGGGCATGCTCAGTTGCGTCCAGCCTTCGTGGGGGCGCTGCCAGAACAGATTAAACGCTTCATCAAAAGCATTCAAATCGCGCTGATGCGTGACCATCATCGCGCGCAAAGTATGATAAAAATCGACCTTGTTGGCGATCTCAATCCATTCGATGGCTCTGGCGACTTCAGTCATACGGAAAGGGGTAATATCCAGACCTAAAGTTTTACAGACGCGACCAAAAAGCAGCAGGTTGTGGAGCAAGTTGCCCCCGTGATACGGGGCGTTTAGCACATCTGCGGGGGGATTGGTGTCAGCCATACTGAATGTTTCGCATTACTCTTAAGCCATGCCTGCCTGGATGATGGCGCGTTCCATCACAGCCTGAAGTGTCCGTGGCTCCAGCAGGTCAATATCATCGCGGTACTTGAGAATCACGCCCACGGTATCACCCACCACATCTATAGAAAGCGCTTGCTGATCGAGCGCTACCAGCGCGGCTGTCCAGTCCAGTGTTTCGGCAATTCCCGGCGCTTTGAACAATTCCAGTTTGCGCAGTTCCTGAATAAAAGCCGTCACCTGACGGGCGAGCATTGGCTCGACCTTCGGTGCTTTTGTCTGCACAATCTCAAATTCTTTTTCAAAACTGGGGTAATCGATCCAATAGTACAGACAACGCCGTTTGAGTGCGTCGTGAACTTCGCGGGTACGGTTAGATGTCAGTATCACAATAGGCGGCTTAGCGGCGCGGATCGTGCCAAGTTCAGGGATGGTAACCTGAAAATCCGAGAGAATTTCTAACAGAAACGCCTCAAATTCCTCATCGGCGCGGTCAATTTCATCAATGAGTAAAACTGCCGCACTGTCTCCGCTGGCCTCAACCGCCTGCAGTAAAGGTCGCGCCTGAAGAAACTGTCGGGTGAAAAGTTGCGCCTGCATTTCATCACGATCAGCGCCACTGGCCTCTAACATCCGCAGATACAGCATCTGATGGGCATAATTCCACTCATAGAGTGCTGTGCTGGCATCCAGACCTTCATAGCATTGCAGGCGGATTAATGGCGTATCGAAGATTTGCGCAATGACTTTGGCGATTTCGGTCTTACCGACTCCCGCCTCCCCCTCTAAAAACAGCGGCTTGCCA
>JBBSQD010000036.1:0-32476 GCA_038258185.1 Aggregatilineales bacterium
TCAGAACAGGCACTGGCTTACAATAAACTGTAATTGTCAGTCATTTAGGGTAAATATGATCGAGACACATGAGTTAACAAAGGTTTACGATCAATTTTTGGCTGTTGATCGTGTGAATTTGAACGTGCCACCGGGTTCGGTTCTGGCATTACTGGGCCCCAATGGTGCTGGTAAAACCACCAGTGTCCGCATGATGACGTCTATTCTTGCCCCGACTTCAGGCTGGGCGAAAATAGCGGGTTATGATGTGGTCAAACAACCGGAACGCGTTCGGGCGCTGGTCGGGGTATTGACCGAACAGCACGGACTTTACGAACGGATGAAAGCGCTGGAATACCTTGATTTCTTTGGTCGCATCTATCATCTTTCGGCAGAGCAGCGCAAACGCAGCGCTCTGAATCTGATGGAGCGGTTTGGCCTCAGCTTTGCGCTGGATAAACGCCTCGGTGAATATTCCAAGGGTATGAAGCAAAAGCTGGCGCTGGTACGGGCGATGCTTCACAATCCGCCTGTACTGCTGCTGGATGAACCCACCTCTGCGATGGACCCGCAAAGCGCCAAGCAGGTGCGTGATGCCATCATCGAATTGCAGCGTGATGAACGCACCTTCCTGATTACCACCCATAACCTGACCGAAGCGCAAATTCTGGCAAATCGTATCGCCATTATCCGTGGTGGTCGCATTATCGCTAATGGCACACTTGAGGAACTGGCGCGTCAGTTTGTGGGCGATCCGATTATGGAACTGCATGTGAATGGTGAACTGAATGGGCTGGCAAAAGATATTGGTGATATGGTGCGGGTCGAAGATGCTGGTCGCGATTGGCTGCGGTTTCGCGTAAGCAACCCGCGCACAGACAACCCGGCTTTGCTGCAACGCCTGTCCGGGCTGGGCATTGAAGTGGTGACGTTATCGCCTGTCTCGCAGTCCCTGGAAGAAATTTACCTCGAAGTGGTCAAGGTAGATGAAAATGAGGAGGGCTTAAACGGCCATGGCAACCACGACTAAATCTACCGAAAGCATCAATTATCAACCAGTTGAGTTATCCAGCAACTGGCGCGACACCTTAAGCAATGCCTTAATCGTCACCCGCCGTGAAGTGCGCGACAGTTTCCGTGACTGGCGCATTATCGCCCCGATCATTATCCTGACTTTCTTTTTTCCGTTTCTGGCGCAGGATGTAGCCGGACGTTTTTCCGGTTTCGTCGCCACTTATGGCGCAGAACTGCTGGCAGAGCGGACGATCCCGTTTATGCTGATGATTGTCGGCTTTTTCCCGATTTCGATTTCGCTGGTGATTGCGCTTGAGACATTTGTCGGTGAAAAAGAACGCCGCAGCCTTGAGCCGCTGCTCAGTACCCCACTGACCAACACCGAGTTGTATATCGGCAAAACACTGGCCGCGATGATTCCGCCGCTGTTAGCCAGTTATGGCGGCATGTTCTTCTATCTGTCGCTGCTGCTGGTGGGGGACTTGGCATGGCGGCCACCCGCAATGCTCATCGTCCAGATTATTCTCGTGACGACGGTTCAGGCACTGGTGATGGTAACCGGCGCGGTGGTCGTCTCCAGCCAGACCACCAGCACCCGCGCAGCCAATCTGTTAGCCAGTTTTATCATTATCCCGATGGCGCTGCTGATTCAGGGCGAAAGCGCCATTATGTTTCTTGCGCCGGATGCTGAATCCACATCAGGTATTGGCGCGTTATGGGCGATTATCGCCGGGATGACGGTAGTGGTGGTTTTGCTGTTGCGCGTGGGTAACAGTATTTTCAATCGTGAAGAACTGCTTGGCCGGACAATCGATAATCTTAACCTGAAGGGCACCTTTCAGAAAATCTGGGGCAATTTCCGCGCGATTGATGACGAAGGAACCCCGGCGAAGAATATCGTGCAATGGTATCGAGAGGGCATCGCGCTCAGCCTGCGCCGCTTAAAGCTGGCTTTCTGGTCGACTGTGCTGGTCTTTACGGTGGCCTTCGTCGGCGGATTTATCATTGCTTATCTGCCGGGATGGCAGTTGCCTTTGCCGCAAAACGGGTCATTAAGTGATGCAGCCAGTTCGTTCGAGTTACTGCTGAGTGTGCCGACTCAAACTGGTGCACTGTTTTTCATCGTCTGGCAGAATGCGCGTATTTTACTGGCGGCGCTGCTGCTGGGGATGTTCAGCTTTGGCGTCGGGGCATTGATCGTCACGCCGCTGGTATATGTGGTGCTGGGGTTTGTCTTCGGTCAGGTGATCCAGGCCGGATATAACCCAAGTTTCCTGATCGCCGGGATTTTTACCCACGGGATTGTCGAGATTCCGGTGATTATACTGGCAACGGCTTCGGCGGTTCGGCTGGGGGCGATTATTACCCGTCCGCCGCAGGGATATACTGTCGGTCAGGCGTGGACGATGGCGCTGGGTGATGCGTTGAAGATCGGCGTGGGTCTGGTTTTGCCGGGTTTAATCATCGCGGCATTCCTGGAGGCTTTTGTCACGCCTGTGGTAGTGATCGCCGTAATGGGCGGCTAAGGTTCGAAAATTCTCACAGCACAAAACATACATCCGGGTATACTGTGATCAGGTAAGATGTATGTTTTGTGTTTCTAACCCTACTTTAAAAGGTTCTTATGGCACGTATCGTGATTCTTGGCTCAGCAGCGGTTGTTTCCGATGCTAAGCACGACAATACTCATTTTTTACTGATTGGCGAAAATGATTCACCTGTACTAGTGGATTGTGGATCAAACCCGTTAGGCAAGATCAAAAATCTGGGTATCAGTGATGATGGACTTGGCGATGTCATCTTAACGCACTTTCATCCGGATCATGTCTCTGGCGTGCCTAACATGCTGATGCATATGTGGCAGTTGGGGCGGCAGGCTCCATTGCGTTTCTATGGCCTTCACCATTGCATCAACCGCACTGAAGATCTGATGAATTCGTTCCTATGGGAGACGTGGCCGAACTTTTTCCCGGTGACCTTCCATCGCGTACGTGAACGTATCGGCGCACCTGTGCTGGAAAATGCTGATTTCCGCATCACCGCGTGGCCGGTCAAACACTTTATCCCCACCATTGGCTTACGCATCGAGAATAAGCTGACCGGTAATGTGATCGCCTATACCTGTGATACTGAGCCGCATCCCGGCCTCAGTGATCTGGCAAAGGGATCGAATATGCTGATTCACGAGGCGGCAGGTGAGGGCGTGGGACATTCCAGCGCCAGACAGGCTGGGGAAACGGCGACTATGGGCGGGGCAAAATCACTCTATCTCATTCATTACCAGGTGTGGAATACCGACCCCTCCACGTCTGTGCCTGAAGCACAGGAAACTTTTGACGGGCCGGTGAAATTGTGTGAAGACTATGATGAATACGAATTTTAGATGCGGTCTTCCACGTTCAGTGGCTTGACGGTGGCATGTAAAAATTCAAAGTCATCACTGGGCGGCAGCATTCTTTTAACTTCCGTAATTTCAAACATTGTATCCCCCAGTTTGATATGCTCTCCCACTTCGGGACGCTCGTTCTGGTTCATCATGCCGCTGGGATACTTTTTTTTACCACCCACTACCACATAACTGACTGTGTAAACCATTGTGGCTGTCTCCGGGTTTAATAATCAAAGTTCTGATGACGTATTTTGAAACTTAAATCCAGCGCCAGATTGCGCATCATTCGATAGCCAATGGCTGTGTCCGCGATGCACAGCGCGGTGAAATCCGGTTCTTTTATCTCATACAGCAGCGTTTCATCATCCAGCGCAACGACTGTTGCAGAGCGTGTCCCCTGGTCAAGCAGCGCCATTTCGCCAAAGACCTGACCTTCACCCAGAATCAGGGCGGAATGCGTCTGGCCTTTAATATCACTGACGCGGATTTCGACCTGGCCTTTACCAATCAGATACATGGTGGTGCCGGGGGCTCCCTGGGTAAAAATGGTGTCGTGCGGTTTGAAAAATTCACTGTGAGTCAGGGTAGCTACCTGCTCCAGTTGATCAGTGGTTAACCCTCTAAAAAGACTGACACGCTTCAGCAGTTGCGTTAGATCGCTCATCATATTAGCCTTAATGGACATATGCTTTAATTAAATTATAGGCCTATTTTGATAACGCATGCGTTGGAATTGTAAGAACCGTATTATAAGCATCCAAATCTAACGCGCTTTTTACTGATTACCATTACACTTTCATCATGCGGAAAATGGCGCACTTAATCAGGAAGAAACTGATGTTAAGACGGATGAACAGACAATTTACCCCACCGGTTGACATTATGGAGCTTGAACAGAAAGTTGTTGTGCTGGTAGAAATTGCCGGGATGCGTAACGCGGATTTCGATATTTCCCTGCATAACCGGACATTAACTATTGTGGGTGTTCGCGAACGGATATTATTAGATAACCCCGCCTATCATCAGGTAGAGATTAATTTTGGGGAGTTCCGTATTGATGTGGAATTACCCAGAGCTGTCCAGCGTGAAGGCATCAGTGCAATTTACCAGCATGGATTTTTGCACATTGAGCTGCCACGACAAACTGCCGAGCAGGTACCTATTATCGATTTGAGCGCGGAAGAACAGGACAAATTATGAGTGACAACCTTGAAGACAAGAATCCTGCTGTGGAATCACGATCCAGTGATATTGCAGAAGGTGAAGAGTTGGATGTAAAGATAAAAGACGGTACGGATGTTGAGGCAGACGACATTGAATTGATGGAATCCGACATTCCTGACGAACTGCCCATCCTGCCCTTACGTGGCCTGGTCGTGTATCCGCAAACCGCAATTCCCTTGACAGTAGGCCAGCCGCGCAGCATGAAGCTGGTGGATGAAGCCGTAGCCGGGGATCGTTTAATCGGCTTAGTGACTGCTAGAGACCCTGAATTAGAAACACCCGGCCCGGAAGATGTTTATCAGGTCGGTACCCTGGCCGCGATTCACCGGCTGTTTCGCGCCCCGGATGGCACGATTCGGTTGCTGGTGCAGGGACTCAGCCGTATTGAGATTGAAGAATATACTTCACTCGACCCTTATCTGCGCGGCAAAGTGAAGGCGCTGCCAGAGACCGTGGACGAATCGCTTGAAATTGAGGCTATGACCCGTAATGTGATTGATCAGTTTACGCGGCTGGCTGATCTGGTGCCGAGCATCCCCAGCGAACTGATCTCGTCGGCATTGAATGTCGATGATCCGCTGCAACTGGTTTATGCCGTTGCGACTTACGTACGCATTGATCTGGCAGAGTCACAGAAGCTGCTGGAACTGCAAAATGTTGAGGACAAGCTGCGTCATCTTATGGGCATCCTCAGCAAAGAGCTGGAAGTGCTGGAACTGGGCCGCAAAATCCAGACTGAGGCGCAGTCTGAAATGGAGCGGATGCAGCGCGATTATTACCTGCGCGAACAGCTTAAGGCTATCCAGCGCGAACTGGGTGAAGGGGACGAGCAGACCGTTGAGGTCGAGGAATTTCGGCTGAAGATTGCCGAAGCCAATATGCCCGAAGAAGCCGAAAAGGAAGCCCTGCGTGAATTGGATCGGCTGTCCAAACTGCCGATTGCCGCGGCGGAATATGGCGTGATCCGCACCTATCTGGATTGGCTCACGACGTTACCCTGGGCGAAGAAGACCGAGGATAATCTGGATATTGCCAATGCGCGTCGCGTGCTGGATGAAGATCATTATGGCCTGAAGGATATTAAAGAACGCATCCTCGAATATCTGGCTGTGCGTAAGTTGCGCGCGGAACGTGCCGATGAACGCGCAGAAGAAGATGGCACGAAGGATTATATCCGCCGGGAACGTCAGGGTGCTATTCTGTGCTTTGTGGGGCCTCCCGGTGTAGGTAAGACCTCGCTGGGTTCGTCGATTGCCCGTGCAATGGAGCGTAAATTTATCCGTATGAGCCTGGGTGGTGTGCGGGATGAAGCCGAGATTCGCGGTTTCCGCCGGACGTACGTCGGCGCGATGCCGGGTCGCATTATCCAGACCATGCGCCGCATTGAGTCGCACAATCCGATTATCATGCTGGATGAGATTGATAAGCTGGGGCGTGATTTCCGCGGGGACCCGGCCAGCGCCTTGTTAGAGGTGCTTGATCCCGAACAGAACAACGAATTCCGTGATCATTATCTGGATATCGCCTTTGACCTAAGTGAAGTGCTGTTTATCACCACCGCCAATGAACTGGAACCCATTCCCGCGCCTTTGCGTGATCGTATGGAGATCATTCAATTAAGCGGTTACACCGAGCAGGAAAAGGTCGAAATCGCCCGTCAGTATCTGGTTCCCCGTCAAATTCGGGAAAACGGGCTGCGGTTGGGCGAGATCGAATTCACGGAAGATGCGCTGCTGAAGCTGGTGCGGGATTACACCCGCGAGGCTGGTGTGCGTACGCTGGAGCGTGAAATTGGCCGTGCTGCCCGTAAGGTAGTCACTAAAATCGCCGAAGGTACGGCTCAATCAGTGGTGGTGGATGAAAAATCCATCCGTGATCTGCTGGGCAAACCGCGCTATGGCTATCGTGAGGAAATCGAGGAACGGACGGATCTGCCGGGTGTGGCGACTGGGCTTGCCTGGACACCCGTCGGCGGTGAAATTCTGTTTGTCGAAGCGGCACGCATGCCGGGTGGTAAAGGCTTCCAGTATACCGGCCAATTGGGCGAAGTCATGCAGGAAAGCGCTCGTACAGCCCTGAGTTATATTCGCTCCAAAGCCAAAGAATTGGGCTTAGAGCCCGAAGTCTTTGAGAAAAGCGATATTCATCTGCACGTGCCAGCCGGTGCCGTCCCCAAAGATGGCCCATCGGCAGGTGTGACGATGGCTGTCGCGCTGGCTTCACTGCTCACAGGCCGTCCGGTAAAAAGCAATGTCGCTATGACCGGTGAAATCACGCTTCGTGGACAGGTATTGCCTGTCGGCGGTATCAAAGACAAGGTGTTAGCGGCTCACCGTCTGGGAGTCGATACGGTCATTATCCCCAGCAAGAACGAGAATGATCTCGAAGATTTGCCGGATGAAGTTCGGGACAGCCTGAAATTTGTCTTCGCTGAAAAAGTCGATGATGTGCTGCGGGCAGCGTTGATGGAACTGCCGGAACAGCAATCTGTAGAAGTCTAAGCTTAACCATTGATCAACCGGGGCATTGTGCAAAACAATGCCCCATGATTAACCACTCTTTACCTCATCGGATGTTCCCCGTGTATTTCAGAACAATCTTTCAGGATGATTTGGTAATAGACCTGTGGTGAATCTCGTCTGAGCAGTATCAGGCCAGAGTGTTTTAACGCTGTTTTGCTGTTTTTAATGTAGTGGATGAAATTGAGGCAAATACTGATGACGTTTCCATTATCGATTCTGGATGTTTCCCCGGTTGTGGCTGGTTCAGACAGTGCGCAGGCATTACGCAATACGCTGGATTTGGCACGTTTTGCGGATGAACGCGGCTATACACGTTACTGGCTGGCTGAACATCACAATTCACCGAGCATTGCCAGCACCACACCCGATATCATGATTGGTCAGATCGCGGGGCAAACCCATAATCTGCGCGTAGGGTCTGGCGGCGTGATGCTACCCAATCACGCACCGTTAAAAGTTGCTGAGTCATTTAAGCTGCTGGAAACCTTATACCCTGATCGGATTGATCTAGGGATTGGACGCGCTCCTGGCACCGATGGCTTAACTGCGCTGGCGCTGCGCCGTTCACGTGAGGCGTTACATGCGGAAGACTTTCCGCAGAATCTTGCTGATTTACAGGGCTTCGCCGCCGGGGATTTCCCTGCAAATCATCCCTTCAAAGGTGTGACGGCTTACCCACGGGGTGTACCATTGCCGCCTATCTGGCTCTTGGGGTCGAGCGATTTTAGTGCGCATCTGGCGGCACAGGAGGGCTTAGGCTTTTCCTTTGCCCATCACATTAACGGCGATCTGGCGGTGCCGGTCATGAATATGTATCGCGAGCGCTTTACACCGTCGGCTGAATTTCCCCAGCCCCATGCGATTCTGGCGACCTCGGTGATTTGCGCGGATACCGACGAAGAAGCTGAAGACCTCGCGCTGTCAGTATCCTTCTCGTTTTTCAGCCTGTATGCCGGGTTGCAGCATGGCCCGCTGCCAAGCCCTGAACAGGTAAAGGCTTTCCCGTTTACTGCTGAACAACGGTCAATCTTCCAGGCTGTCCGTGCCCGTCATATTGCCGGGAGTCCGGCCACAGTTGAAGCAAAGCTGGCGCGCCTGATCGGGCAGACCCATGCGGATGAACTGATGATTTTAACGATGGTATACGATCACGCGGCACGGCTGCATTCTTATGATCTGCTGGCTACAATGTTTGATGTGATGCCGTATGCAGTTAGTGTGCAATAACGCCTGTTAATCGCCTGATGTTATCTATTCAGAATGCCTTATAAGCTGTTTTTGTGCCACAGAACGTGTTTGCAGTATAATGACGGCATTTAGAGGTGTGTTTGTATCACCTTGTTCCTCCTGCCTTATAAAGAGAGGATCTTGAATTTGGCTAAAGTAATGCTTGTCGATGATGATCGTACAACGGTCAGACTGTTGCAAACTCTGTTAGAGTTAGATGGTTTTGAAATCAGCGCAGTGGGGCGTGGCTCTGATGTCATGGCTATGGCAGAGGAAAAAATACCCGATATTTTCCTGATCGATTATCACTTATCGGACATGGATGGGGTAGAGGTGATCCGGGCTTTGCGTGCCAGCGAAACCTTCGCCAATACCCCTATTGTCATGACATCCGGCTTGGATGTGGAAGACGAAGCCCTTGCGGCTGGTGCATCCACATTTCTGGTCAAACCTTTTGAACCGGATGAACTGCCCACCCTGTTTAACGACCTGATTGCAGGTTAAATTGAGAAATTGCCAAAGCGGAGATGATTAAAACGTGGCATCCAAGAAAAAATCGCGGATGCAGTGGTATCGTGTAGATTTACATCTTCATACACCTGCTTCTGCAGATTATCAAGAACCCGATGTTACTTACTTAGATATTTTACGTAAAGCAGAATTTCGCGGTCTGGATATCATCGCCTTTACTGACCACAATACGGTGGCCGGTTATGGGGCGATGTTTCAAGAAATTGAACGATTAGAATATCTGGAAAACCTGGGGCGTGCGCTGCCGGATGAAATGCGCACGCTGGCCGAATATCGGCGCCTGCTGGATAAAGTACTGGTTTTGCCGGGTTTTGAATTCACTGCGACTTTCGGTTTTCATATTCTGGGCATCTTTTCGCCCAATACACCTATTCGGCAGATTGAACATACTCTGCTGAGTCTGAATGTTCCGCCGGATACGCTGGATGCAGGTTCGTCTATTGTCGGCGCATCGGCAGATGTACTCACCGCCTATCGCGTGATTACACAGGCGGGTGGTTTATGCATCGCCGCACATGCCAATTCGGCGCATGGTGTCGCCATGATCGGCATGGATTTTGGCGGTCAGACCCGCATCGCCTATACGCAGGACAGCAACCTGCACGCGCTGGAAGTAACGGATTTGTCCAAGCGTGGACGTGGGACAACTCAGCGCTTTTTCGACGGCACAAAATCGGAATATCCGCGCCGCATGCGCTGCATTCAAGGGTCAGACGCGCATCGTCTGAACGCTTTAGGGCCGGATAAAAATGGCAAGCAGGCGCATTTAGGCGTCGGCGATCGCGTTACAGAAGTTCAACTGGCAGAGCCGACATTTGAAGCCCTGCTGGAACTCTTACGCAGCAACGACTTTTCGCGGTCAAAAGCCTATACTGCCAGCCATAAACCCTACGACTATGTTGAAGTGGCGCGTGAAGAAGGCTCAAGCCTTGTGCAGGCGTTTCATGAATCCATGACACGGCGCGGTGGCCGTCTGTACAGCATCGTCGCGGATATCTGCGCGTTTGCCAATACCAACGGCGGGGTGATTTATGTCGGTGTCAGTGCTGACCGTAAAAAAGAACCGGTCGGTATGAGTAATGTGCAGGAGGCGGTTGACACCCTGCATGCCGAGATCAGCCGCATGATTACGCCGACGCTGGAAGTCGAGATCGATTCACTGGAGAGCCAGGGGAAAAATATTATCCGTATCCAGGTGCCTTATGGGACGGATCGCCCCTACGCCATTGATGACAATAAAATTTATGTGCGCGATGAGGCCGACACAACGCTGGCCGTACGCGACGAAATTGTGAGTCTGGTACGGCAGGGGCACCTCACACAGGCGCCATCAGCCGCCACAGCGACCGCTGAAATGCCCAGTGTCGGTAATATAAGCAGCCCATCACCGGACACGCCTTCTTTAGTCGATTCCGTTAAAGAACCGGTGGTCGAAGAAAATCTGAGTACCATCCCGGCACCCCAGGGTGGCGTGGAAATTATCGGCACGGAACAGCGTAACGACACCCAGTATCATATTTTGCGTGACCTGCGCAATGGCAACATTGTCAAGAATGTGACCCGTTCATCAGCGCGGCGCCTGTGGCACTACGCGATTTCCCAGAAGGAATCGAACCCGGTGAAGCAGGATAAAGTCCAGTGGCAGGGTGAAATCGGCCTGTGGCGACGTTATCAGAAGGGCGGGGAAACCCGTTATGATCTGGTGCAGCAGGAGAACGGCAATCTGCGCGTTTATTATGGCGTCGCTGACAGCGGTATGCAGGGGCCGTGGCAAGCATTCCTCGCGCCAGAAGATGACGAGACGAATGTGAATTAACGACGCTGGTAAGGTGTTCTAAGCCTTACCAGTTTCTACTGTGTCAGATGATGTAGTGCTCGTTAAATTTCTCATCATTCATGTGATAAGGCTCACCTTTGGAGCCGATACACAACCAGCGCCCCTCTGGCAGCATCACAGGGTCGGGGCTTTCCAGCGACTGAATATAGACTGGCTTTTCCAGTCTCATCGCCCACACACCGACCGCTTTATAAAACGGCTTACAGCCACTTTTCCATAACTGAACCTGGGCGGGATTCGGTTTCCAGGGCAGTACATCCCACGTTTTGTAGTTTTTCTTGAACAGGTCAGCGCGCACCGGCCATTGATCATAATCCTCTATACTGGCTTTGGCTTCTTCGCCCGTGTTGTAACAGATAATATCACCCGTTTTGGCAATCAGGCTCTCTTTGGTGTGATCAATCACTTTGGGCGATTCCGACTCTGGCAACATGCGCGCCATCACCAGCCGCTTGACGGGTAAATAATATTTGAAGCCTATGGTTTCAAGTTCCGACTTTGTCCATTTGCGTTGCTTGAGTATCTGCGTAGTAGTCATATTCCCCCTAGGCCGTAGTCGGCAGTATATTCTGAGCTTCTTTTAGGACATTGCGGGCAATGACCAGGCGTTGAATTTCACTGGTGCCTTCGCCAATCGTCATCAAACGCTGATCGCGATAAATCCGCTCCACCGGGTATTCCTGGCTGTAGCCATAACTGCCGTGAATTTGCAGAGCATTCCGCGCTGTTTTTTCGGCCACTTCACTGGCGAACAGTTTCGCCATAGCTGCTATTTTGGTGTAGGGTTTACCCTCATCTTTTAACCAGGCTGCCTTGTAGACCAGCAGCCGAGCCGCTTCAATTTCCATCGCTGCGTCGGCGATCATCCATTGGATAGCCTGATGCTGGGCAATCGGCTTGCCAAAGGCTTCACGTTCCTGGGCATATTTTAACGCTTCATCCAGCGCGGCCTGTGCCAGCCCAATGCTCAACGCGCCAATGCTGATGCGTCCGCT
Source organism: Aggregatilineales bacterium (assembly GCA_038258185.1). Classification (GTDB taxonomy): domain Bacteria; phylum Chloroflexota; class Anaerolineae; order Aggregatilineales; family Phototrophicaceae; genus JAIOHN01. Next base: position 11,719 of record JBBSQD010000036.1, read on the forward strand.
GTCGAGCGTTTGCATGGTCTGATAAAATCCATCGCCTTCATCACCTAAAACATGATCGAGCGGTATACGCACCTGCTCAAAACTGATCATGTGCGTGGGTGAGCCACGCAAGCCCATCTTTTTCTCTGGCGGGTGAACGGTGACTCCTTCAGCATCCACTGGGACAATAATCAGGCTGAAACCGTGTGATCCCGCGTCTGTATTAGTGCGCACCAGTGTGATGATATTGGCGGCATATTTCACGTTGGTGATCCAGGCTTTTTGCCCATTGATGACCCACTCGTCCCCATCACGGCGGCCAGTAGTACGCGCACCACCCAGTAAATCCGAACCGGCTTGCGGCTCGGTCAGTGCCAGTGAACCGAGGACTTCTGCCGCGGCAAGTTGTGGCAGATAACGTTCTTTCTGGGCGGTTGTGCCCCAGTTGATGATCGGGCCACAACCTAAGCCGTTGTGTGCTGAAATTGAAAGTCCTGTTGAACCACACGCTCGGCCAATTTCCTCAACCGCAATGGCTGCACTGAGCGTATCCAGCCCCACGCCGCCATATTCCTCCGGGATTTGCAGATTGGTTAAACCGAGATCCGGCATTTTACGGATCGCTTCCCAGCGCATTTCACCCGTTTCATCGACGTGGGCAGAATAGGGTTTAAGCTCTGCTTCGCAGAACTCGCGCACAACCCGCTGGTACATGCGTTGTTCTTCGTTCAGTTCAAAATCCATCATATTTCCTTAAAAATATTTAATTGGATATCGTGATTGTGCGTACTAATCAAGATATGGGGACAGCAGCTTCCAGATGGTCTGCAGAATTTCGTTCGGATGGCAGGGTTTTGAGAGAAAGCTATTCGCGCCCGCTTCTAATGCAGTTTCGCGCAAATGATTGCTGCCGGAGATGAAGATCACAGGTGTACCCCAGATATCCGGGTGATTGCGTAGATTTTGCAGCATTTCAATCCCGGTCATGCCCGGTTTCATAATATTGGAGATGATCAAAGAGATAGGATATTGCTCGCAGAATTGCAGGGCATCCCGCGAGTCGCGGGTGTCAATATAGGTCAATTGATCGTGGTCGAACAGGGAACGATACAATGTGCGTGACATCGTATCATCATCTGTGATGAGCAAAGGATAGAGTGCCGTGAATTTCTGTAACAGCTCGATCTGCCAGCGGGGGAGACGCGCCACCTGCTGCCTGCCCGCTGATGTAAAACCGGAGGACGTCCCATGATTATGATTTGGCAGAGTCGTCTGTGACATAAAAGCGTTCCTTTCCAGCACTGATTGCAACTATAATAATATACTTATACGATAGACGACAAGTCACCACAGAGTACCGCATGGCAAAAATTACCCAACGAATCGGTTTACCCCGCTATGAAGCGGATGAACATTACAAGATGGCCCTCACCGCTTATCAGAAGGGCGATTACGATCTGGCTGTTGATGGGATGAACAAGGCTATTGCCTTACTCCCTACAGAGCCGGAGTATCTGGCAGCACGCGGATTTGTTTATTTGCAGGATGGAATCATCGAAAAAGCCGAGGCTGATTTTAAAGCCGCGCTTCAGAAATTCAGCTTTGAAATGCTGGCGCATTATGGCCTGGGGATGATCGCCTATAAAGCCAAACAATGGCCGGAAGCGCTCAATCACTTTAATACCGCTTATGCTGCCCAGCCTAAAAGACCCGAAATTCTCTATTATCTGGCTTTGACACAGCATCGACTGCGCAATAACATTGCCGCCTTAAATTACATGCAGCAGGCGCAGCAGATTTTTGAGGAGAACAATGATCGCTCGCACCGCGCTGATGCGAATAAATGGCTGAAGGTCTTTGAGGACTTATTGTCCCGCGACGGCTAAACGCTTCACCAGTGCTTGTAGGTACGGATGTATTCGTAAGCCTCACTCAGTAGCTTGAAGCGGGCTTCTGCTTCGTCTTTGGCCAGTTGGCTGACATCTGGGTGCACTTCAAAAGCCAGTTTACGGAATGCCGCTTTGACATCCTCACGTGACGCGCTGGATTCTACCCCTAACAACGCAAACGCTTCTTCCAGACGCGACTTTGGGCGCGATGCAGGTGTTTGCGCGTAGTCCTGTTGGTGCGGCCCGTTTTGTGAGCGGTTGGTGTCGCTGGGATTACTGGCACGTCCATACTGACGGCGGGGTGGCGGTTGATAATGCTGAGCGTCACTTTTCCAGAATGTGGACGTGCCGAAATCAGCTACCATCCAGAAGCCCTTAATCGAGCGCGGTTTGACGGTAATCCGTGAATAGCGTATCTGATGAATGATGAACGGTGGGCCATGTACGACACGGCGCTGTTCAGTATAACCAGCCGTGTCAAAGTGAATCTGCCATAAATACGGCTCGGCATCATCCAGGTTGTAGGTGTAAATATGCTCGCTGGTGAGGGCGTGAATCGCGGTGAGCCATTCCGGCGGAGTCAGCACCTCATTGTGCGCAGGCAGGAGATGGGGCGCGACGATAAAAAGCGATGCGATCCCGGTAGATGTATCGGTCTGGATGACACTCTTCAGGGTACGGGTTTTGAGTTCCTCAGTCAGAATATAGACATGGATGAGAATCCCTGTCCACATATAGACCGTAAGATCGGGCTCTCGTGCGCGGCTGACCACGCTGGCGGGTTTGTTTAAGGTACAGCGCTGGACACCGACCAGGCGCTCCAGCTGGGTTTTTAGCCATCGATTCAACGCCATAAGTAATCAGGTATTTTTCTCAGCCATAAATGCCATCCACCCCAGCCCTGAACCCAGACCCAGAAGCGCGCCAACTGCCGTCCATGACGGTGTTCGTTGGAGCATCGCCAGCATAAGCCCAAGTGGGAAGTCCAGAAAAACATGGGCGTGAACTGCATTTTTGAAGAACATTAAACCCGTTATGCAAAGACCGGCTGTGAGGCCGATCAGACCACCCGAAGCAATGCCTATGAAGGGCAACCAACGGACTGCAAACAACTGACCATTTATTTTATCGATAATTGTTAAATAAACGATGAGTATTGCCAAGCCCAGACCGAGCAGACTCACGGGCCAGATGGCATTATCTTCCAGCGTGACCCAGACGAACAACATGATGCCGTAACCGATGGCTAAAAGTCGGACGTTGCGCCCGCCTGTGGGAATGTGGATCATAAGCGTCGAAACTGGAAGATATGCGATTGAAAAGGCAGCAGATCCACAAACAGACCGGGGCGCACCATTTCATCACCATTGCGGACGTAATTGTAGCCATTGAGTGCGTCATCAATCTGCCATTGAGCGCCGCTGATGCCTGACCACGCACTCAGCGTAATTAATGCCTGCGACTGAACACTAGTCAGATTGACAACGACCAGACGGTAATCGTCCCTATCTTTCCAGCCGTGGGCAATCAGATTGTCATAAGTCGGGTTGCTGCTCCATGCCGGAAAAAGATTGAATAAGCGCCAGGTGCCCCGCTGATAAATCTCTGAACGGGTTTCGACCAGAACCTGTCGATAAAAATCGTACAGCGCTTCATCCACTTCTTCATCGGGCTGACGACCAATCTGTACCGGTAACTTCGCAGAGCGTCCGGTAAACTGACCGTCATGCAGCAGAGTCATGCCCGGTAATGTGCTGATCAGCACGGCAGCGGGTTGGCTTTTCTGCGGGCCAAAGCCTTCATAGGCGCGTTCTTCGTCGTGATTTTCGATAAACCGGACAAGTTTCCGCTGATATTCGATATTGGCAACCAGATGCACACGCACATCACGCGGGGTGTTATTGCCCATGCGGTCATACAGCATTTTGTCGTAGGTATAATCAAAACCCTGCTGCTGAAGGTCATACTCCATGTTCCAGTAGACTTCGGCGATAAATTTGAAATCCGGGAACTGTTCTTTAACAGGCGGGATAATTTCATCCCAGAATTCCATTTGCGGGATTTCATTTTCCGCCAGATAATTCTGCCAGGTATGTGAGAAAATAGAGTTGACCATCAGCATCGCCATATCGCAGCGGATACCATCACACTGGCTGGCAATATCCAGAATAATATCGAGCACGGCGTGGCGTAAATCGGGACTGAAGGCATTGATCTGGACAGTATCCGACCAGCCGGGGAAATAGGGATCACGGCCATGCGCCATCACCAGCTTTCGGCCCCACATATCCTCAGCCTCATAAAAATCCAGCGGACGGGTTTTTAAGTCTTTCGCTCTGCCCTGCATCAGGTAACCCGGATGCTCTTTTATCCACGGATGATCGATTCCCATATGGTTGGGGACATAATCCAGCACCAGACCCAGCCCGCGTTTGGCCAGTCGCTTGCGTAATGCCGCCAGTGCGCTGCGTCCGCCAAAATGTTTATCAACTTCATAAGCGTAGATCGCGTAAGGGGAGCCGACGATATCAGCGTCGGTAATATCAGGCAGCGCAGGACGATATTCGTGGGCATACTGCTTGGCTTGTCGTGCGCCCTGTGGACTGCGATGCCATGCGCCCATCAGCCAGATGGCATCGACGCCATAACCTGCCAATTCGTCAAGCACCTCATCCGGCACATTTTTCAGCGTGATAGTTTGGTTGTATTGCTGGCTAAGCGTTGTCAGCCAAACCCATGTGTTGATTTCGTAGAGAAAGGGCTTAGAAGGCCATGGAGTCACGTTTGTCCTACCTTGATGCATTGCCGGACGAGAGTATTATGTCATCTGAATTTTAGCCGAAACAGACCGTAATTGAATAGCAGAAATCCTGCTAACACCTTTGCTTTAGCCTATGGTTATACCATGTTATTGGACACATTTTGGCAGTATCGGCATAATTGTTGCTAGAAATTTGTCTGGTTCTGATCTACTGTGGTTAGCCAAATTAGCTGTATTCTAATAAATTTATTTGTACACGGGCTTTTATGGAGTAATGAATAATGTCTGATGGTTACTTTATCACCCCACGTGATACTGAACAGGTCGAAATGAAAGAAGGTGTTTTCCGGCGAACGATGGCAACCACCGATGAAGCGATGTTGTGCGAATTTTTTCTGGAACGTGGCGCCAGCGTAGCGCCGCATAATCATATGAATGATCAGGTAGGCTATGTGGTTTTTGGCAAAATGGAAATGATGGTGGGCGATACGGTTCGCGTGCTGTATCCGGGTGATAGCTATGCCATTCCCGGTGGCGTAACTCATAGCGCGCTGGCCTTAGTGGATACGCTGGTCATTGATACGTTCTCCCCGCCACGCAACGATTATCGAACAGAAGCACGTTAGAAAAGCAAAGAGCGTAAATATTTGGTGGTACAATGTGAGCGTGAAACACAGTGAATAGTCGTTATGTTTATGGGATATTGTGATGAGCGAGTCTTCTCCTCCGAGACGTAAACGTGTAAGCCGGGTTCGTGAACGTTATGAAGCACGTAACCGCCGCCGTCATGAGCCTCAGGCTTCGTTGCCGCTGCGATCTGCTTTGCCCGACTCTGAATATGTGGATCGGGCAGCGGCGATTGGTGGCCGTGCCAGCCTGATGCTGCGTGATGCGTGGTGGCATTTCCGTAATTCACCCAAATTCATGCTGAGTGTAATTGGCCTTGTGAGTTTATATGCGCTGGTTTTCGTTGGTTCGCATGTGATGAGTGCGCGGGTATTCCCCAATGTATGGTCGATGGGCGTGTACCTGGGTGATCAGACGATTGACGAGGCCGAAGCGACTTTATTAAATGCCTGGTCAAATGATATAAAAATCGAGTTGCAGGACGAAGATCGCCAGTGGACAGTGACACCAGCCGAAATGGGCCTGCGCTTGAATGCGCGTCCAATGGCCGAAGCGGCGCGGAATGTCGGCATGGCCGGTATGCCTCTGGGCTGGGGGATTGAACCGGTCATTGAAGTTGAACAGGGGCTTGCTCAGGAATTCCTGCTGAATCTCTCGCTTGAAGCGGAGATCCGCCCGGTGAATGCCAGTTATGCGCTCGAAAATGGTGAAATGGTTGGGCTGGTGGGCAGTGATGGTCGCCGGATGGATGTCTCGCTGGCGCTGGAACGCTTGAACCAGAATGTTGTGAATATTGTCCAGCAGCGCCACATGGACTTGATCATGACAGTGATTTCGCCGGAAGTAACTGACCCGGAACCCTATCTGGAAGATGCGCGGGCTTTGGTCAATAATCCGTTCCAGATGGTGGGCTATGACCCCTATACCAATGATTACATCACATGGCAGACTACGCCGGATACTTTTGCCTCGTGGTTAGAGGCCGGGGCCAATGGCCTGACCCTGAACGATCAGAATTTCGCGCCTTTCTTAGAAGCCCAAAATGCTTCGCTGGAAGGGGATGAAGTGCGTTATCTGGACAACAACGAAACTATGGACAAAGTGCGGCAGGCGATTGCGGAAAAAACGCGGCAGGTTAATCTGCGGGTGCGTTATCGTCCAACCCAGTATGAAGTCGCCTATGGGGATCGTGCTTATGGTATTGCCCGTAAGACTGGCATCCCTTACTTTTTGCTGGAGGAAGCCAACGCCGGACGCGACTTAAATACACTCACGCCGGGGGATGTGCTCAATGTGCCTTCGCGAGATGTGACCATGCCCTTTGACCCTGTGCCGAATAAACGCATCGTCATTGATCTGGGTCAGCAATCGCTGGTGGCCTATGAGAATGATCAGGAAGTTTTCCGCTGGCTGATCTCATCCGGCATGTCGTCCGCGCCGACTTCACCGGGAATTTATCAGGTTTTGAGTCATGACGAAGTGGCCGCAGGCAGCAGCTTTACCCTGTGTGGCAGCCAGGGCTGTGGTCAATGGCAGATGTACTGGTTTATGGGCATCTATGAAGTAACCCCCGGTTTGATGAATGGCTTCCACGGTGCGGTGCTGTTACCCAATGGCGCGTACCTGGGTGGGGGTAATGTTGGCCAGCCGTATACATTTGGCTGCATTATGTCATTAAATGAGAATGCCGAGCTGCTCTATCAATGGGCGGAACTGGGAACTGTGGTCGAAATTATCTCCAGTGAGTTCCCACCGCTGAGTGATCTGGCGCAAGAGGCTTTCCAGACCCCGGCTTAATGCTTTGCCTGTAGTCGATTTCTGAAGCCCATCGCATTGATGGGCTTTTTCTTACAAAGAAACTGACATTTAAAGTCAATCCGGTGATCCTTTTTGTGCACTTTGTATGAAATTGAAAAAAGACACTTTGCGACCCGACAATAGTCGAATAAATCTTGAAAAAATTTATGGCAATTCTAAATTAACTCTAAAAGTTGATATACATCCTTTTTGCAGTGTGTAGATTGTATGTGACAAGTCACACCTTAAATTGTTCTTAAAGTTATTATCGATAATGGCTTTCTTCACAAGCTGCCCCATTCTAAAAGCGATTGACCAGCGGGTCAAATGTTATATACTGATGTTCAGATAGATATGTGGGGCGTAAAAAATAACTTTATTAAAGAAAACTTCTTACAGACTCCCCACATCAAAACCCCAAACACCCCATTCCGATGGGGTGTTTTCTTTTTCACCATACGGCACTTAAAAATATCCTCCCCTTTTGTAAGACTTTCCGCAAAAGTGTTGACTTTTAATCCAATAATCGGTTTTTGGCAGATAGGCTCCAAAACGGCATAATTGCAATTGATTTCTGCAATTCAAAATGGAGTGTGGTATGTCGAAACAAATTCGCCCCTATGGCACATGGCCCAGCCCTGTTTCGCCAGAAATGTTAAGCAGTACCCTGCGCTTATCCGATGCTCAATGGGACACAGACGGGGAAACACTGGTGTGGCTGGAAGGTCGTGGTGCCCAGGGTGTACTGGTGATGCAGCGTGGCACTGATGCCGCCTACGACCTGGCAGGCGAGCTTTCGGTGCGGGGTCGTGTGGGTTATGGTGGGGGCGATTTTACGGTTTCGCACGGTATGGTCTATTTCGCTGGCCCGGAGGGAAGGCTTTATCGGCAAGCGCTTGCCGGTGGGAATGCCCGTGCGATCACACCCGCATTTGGGTCAGCCGCTTCACCTAGGGTATCGGCAGATGGCAAATGGCTGGTTTTTGTCCATACCGATAGTGGCGTTGATACGTTAGGTTTGGTCGATGTGAACGGGGACGCATGGCCGGCAAAACTGGCGTCTGGAACAGATTTTGTGATGCAGCCTGCATGGCATCCGCAGGGTAAGTATCTGGCGTATATCGCCTGGAATCACCCGCAAATGCCGTGGGATGGTACCGAGTTACGGCTCATCAGTTTTGATTATGCTGAGGGCGTGCCGGGTGTGACCGACAATAAAATCGTGGCCGGAAATGAAACGACAGCTATCTTTCAACCGGAATTTTCCCCGGACGGACGCTATCTGGCGTATGTCAGTGATGCCAGCGGCTGGGGTCAGCTTTATGTCTACGATCTGGAAGCGAATACTCATCGCTGCCTGACAGACACCCCTGCTGAACATGGATTACCGGCGTGGCAGCAGGCCCAGCGGATGTTTGGCTGGTCACACGATAGTAAATCAATCTTTTTCCTGCGCAACAATCAGGCGGTGGTGAGCTTATGGCGCTGTGAATTAGAGTCTGGTCAGGAGCAGGCTGTCTCTGGTCTGGACGAATATACCTATCTGGCTCAACCCGCGATTTCACCCGTACAGGATCGGATTACGCTGCTGGCGGGTTCTTCGACCATCCCGACTCGCGTTATCACCTATAGCCTTGCTAACGATTCGCTGCTTGCCACACTGGATGCGAATGCCCCCACTGTGAATGTATTAGTTCCTGAGAATGAAGATCCTGGGGAACGTATTTACCGCCGCTCCAGCGGTGAGCGCCTGCTGCCGGAGCAACTCTCAACGGCTGAGTCGATTAGCTGGACAGGCTATGAAGGTGGCACCGTTTACGGACAATATTATCCACCCACCAATGCGGATTTTGAGGGCACAGGCCAACCACCGCTGATTGTTGATGTGCACGGTGGGCCGACGGGTCAATCGTTTATGTCATATCGGGGCGGATTTCAGTTTTTCACCAGTCGGGGTTTTGCGGTGCTGGATGTCAATTATCGGGGCAGCACCGGTTATGGCAAAGACTACATGAATAAGTTGCGCGAAAGCTGGGGAATCTATGATGTGCAAGATTGCGCCAGCGGAGCATCTTATCTGGTGGATCAAGGCTTAGCTGACGGCAACAAACTGGTGATTATGGGAGGTAGCGCAGGCGGTTTCACTGTTCTGCAATCCTTAATCGAGAAACCCGGCTTCTATAAAGCTGGTATTTCCAGTTATGGCGTGGCGAATCACTTCCTGCTGGCGATGGAAACGCATAAATTTGAAGAACGCTATACCGATTCGATGCTTGGCCCCTTGCCACAGGCCGCCCAGGTCTATCGGGATCGTTCACCTTATTTCCACGCGGATAAAATTAAAGACCCGATTGCGGTGTTTCAGGGTGAAGATGATCCGGTTGTGCTGCGCAATCAGTCGGATGATATTGTGGCAAGTCTGCGCCGTACGGGTACGCCGCATGAGTATCACGTCTATGCCGGGGAAGGGCACGGCTGGCGTAAACCGGAAACCATCCAGTCTTTTTATAAGAGTGTGCTCAAGTTCCTGATGCAGTATGTCGTTTTTGCCTGATACCCTGATGGCGCATCTATCTTTAGACTGTGAAAATCTAAACTCTGTTCTTAAACATCAAATAACATTTTAGGTCAGTGTGAGGTTTGTAATACTAAAATTCTTAAAACATGGTATTTAATGGATGGGGTAGTGGTTGTATCCCTATTGTATGTTTTCAGGCAGGAGGGGCAGGTGTTAAGCCACCCAAACATCAACACCTTGATTATCGCTTTGCGTACTGAGGATCGCCGTGCTCATACGCTGGTTGTTGATGATCTTGTAAAAATTGGTATGTCGGCAGTGGACCCACTTTTATCGGTATTGGATGATTCAAACCCCAATGTGCGATCTGGTGCAGCCCGGGCATTGGGCAAAATCGGTGATCTGAGAGCTTTAGGATCGCTTATTTTCAGATTGCGTTATGACACGGATGCTGAAGTCCGCAAAAGCGCTGTGTGGGCACTGCATATGGGACGCGAACGCTCGATTAATCCGCTGATTGAAGCGCTGAACGACCCTGACGAATGGGTGCGTTTTGGCTCGGTCATTGTTTTATCCAAATTTGGCGAGACTGCGATTGAACCGCTGTGTGAGGCATTACATCACAGTAACCCACTGGTACGCGCCAATGCTGCCGAGACGCTGGGCCGCATCGGCCAGAAGGAATCGGCGGATTCGCTGGCCGTCGTTCTGGAAGATATGAACGAACAGGTCTGGCAACAGGTTGCCGTTTCGATGGGGCGGATGGGTGATGCGCGCGCGGTCAATCCCTTGATCGCGATTGTAAAAGACAAAAATTCGGATCTTCGCACAAAAGCTATTCGCGCTCTGGGACAGGTACGGGATGTCCGCGCTGTCGAGTCATTAATCGACTCGATTTACGAAGAGCAGGATCGCTGGATGCGACTTTTCGCGATTGAAGCGCTGGGTCACATTGGTGATATGCGCGCTATCGAAGTGCTGCTGGATGTGGCCTATGAAGAGAGCCGCGATATGCGCACCAAGGCCATCGTCACACTGGGAGAGATCAAATATAATCTCGCCCTGGATGCCTTGTTTTCGCTGATTGAAGACATTGAAGTTGATGTGGAAGACCAGCAAACCGCTTTGTTTGAATTGGGAAAACGCCACGATTCACGCTCGATCGAAGGTCTTGTGGATTTGTTGCTTTATGACCCCCAGGCCGATACCCGCATTTATGCCGCGCTGGTATTGGGCGAAATGGAAGACCTCGAAGTTGTTGAACCGCTGATTGATGCGCTGAATGACGATGTACCGGATGTCGCGAACCACGCCATGCAAGCCCTGGTCAAGATGGGTAATCTGGCCACTTTGCCGCTGGTGAATACGCTGAGTCAATCGATCAGCGCAGAACGGCGTATCTGGGTGATCCGCGCGTTGGGCGAAATTGGCAACGAAGAAGCCATCAGCGCCCTGTTTGATGTGACCTTAAACGGCGCGGAACAATGGTGGGTGCGCGAAGAAGCCCATGAAATCCTGAAAAAGTTAGGACACAATCCCCGTAAAACGGACTGATATCTGATCGCAGGTCTGCTTTACCTCATCAAATCCTCTTTAGTAGTGGCTTTTAACATCTGTTAAAGGTCTGTTTACGTTTGTGATCTGGTACTTTGGTACTGACATGACCCCGGTACTAAGTTAGATCGATATATATCTGGCTACACTCACGACATATTCTTAGAGGATAAATTAGTAATCACCCAATAAATGGGGGATAGAGATTCATTATTTTCTTATATGGTTTTTATAACAAAAAGTTTACAATTTTAATAAACTCAGGCTGGAAAGGCATCAGCAGACATGACACCAAACACACATGTTCGACGCAAGAAATGGGCTCCTCCAGAACCGCCGTCTGTATTCGAGTTAATGGTCACGCTGTATACCGGAAATCTGAGCCAGCGCGAGGCCGCGGTTAATAAATTAGTTAAATTTAAAGATTCACGTATTATTCCTATGCTTATTAGTACCCTCGGAGACGAGGATGAGAAAAGGGCTACTCTTGCTGCGATTATCCTGCTGCGCTTTGGCGCTCATGCTGTCCCAGACCTGATTAAAGCCCTTAGTTACCCGCTGGTTGATGTGCGTCGCAAAGCCATCTGGATTTTATGGCAAATTGGAGATACGCGTGCATTACGCCCCTTAATGCAATCCCTGCAACATGACCCTGATCGTAAAGTGCGACGTTACGCCGCCTGTGGGTTGGGCTTGCTGAATTCGCCAGTGGCAATCAATGATTTAATCGAAGCCCTGTCTGATGATGATGATCGTGTCCGTTGGGACTCGGCTGTATCGCTGGCAAAACTGGGTTCTCTGTCTACTCACGCCTTGACCTATGCAGCTCAGTACGCCGGGCCTTTGGTTCGAGCCGGGGCAGTGAATGCACTGGCATGGATCAGGGACAAGGATAGCATCGAGATTCTGGCCGATGCCCTGCGCGATAAAAATGCCTATGTCCGCAGTCGTGCCGCCTTTGCCCTGGGTTGGGTTGGCGATAGACTGGCATCCGAGCCGCTCAGAAATGCGCTGTCAGACCCGGACGCTGAGGTGCGCAGCCAGGCTGCCGCTGCTTTAGGCTGGCTGCGAGAAGACTCCGCTGTGGCTGATCTGGCGCGTTTGCTTAACGACGAGAGTCAGATCGTGGCTTATGTCGCAGTGGATGCTTTACGCGCTATAGCGACTAAAGAAGCCCATGATGCCCTGATGTATGCCTGCCAGCACACCAACCCGTCTGTGGCGGAACTGGCACGTACCAGCCATATGGTTCTCGACTTTGAGCACAACGCTCAATCTCCATCACAACCGTTACCCACCACCCGCCGGAAAGGGCTGTGGCTGGTTTCTGTTGACCAGATCAAAGAACGCCGCTGTCGTCTGGTCATTGCCCACGATAATCGAATTCAATAACTAAATCGGGGATGTGAACAGCATCCCTGATTTTTTAGACTGCCTTTAGCATGCCCATCACACAAGCTGCGTGTTACAATATCCGCCTGTTTTAAGTAAATGGAATCACAGCATGATGGATAAACAGCAGTTTGATTGGCGCAATCAGCGCGTTATCGTGACTGGCGGAAGTGGATTTTTAGGCTCGCATGTAGTCACCGAACTGCACGCCAAGGGTGTCGGTGAGGTGATTATCCCGCGCAGCCGTGACTATGATCTGCGTGAACAGGCAGCAGTTGAACGGCTGTTTGGGGATCACAAAAATGCGACGATGGTGATTCATCTGGCCGCGACTGCTGGCGGTATTGGAGCAAATCGCGCTAACCCCGGTCTGTTCTTTTACGACAATATCATGATGGGCACGCTGACTCTGGAATATGCCCGTCGGGCCGGTGTTCCGAAGTATGTCGGTGTCGGGACGGTATGCAGCTACCCCAAACACACACCTGTGCCTTTCCACGAAGAAGACCTGTGGAACGGCTATCCAGAAGAAACCAATGCCCCGTATGGGCTTGCCAAAAAGATGCTGCTGGTGCAAAGTCAGGCTTATCGCGATGAATATGGTTATAATGCCATCCACCTGATGCCGGTTAATCTGTATGGGCCAGATGATAAATTTGACCCCAAAACCGCGCATGTTATCCCCGATATGATTCGCAAGATGGCTGATGCCTGCGACGAAAATGCTGAATACGTCACGCTGTTTGGCGATGGTACCCCCACGCGCGAATTTCTGTATGTTAAAGACGCCGCCAGAGGCATTGTGCTGGCCGCGGCAGGCTATGATAAGCCGGAACCGGTCAATATCGGTAGTAGTTTCGAGATTACGATTAAAGACCTGGCGGAAACTGTGGCGCGTTTGGTGGGTTTCACCGGTGAACTGCGCTGGGATACATCCAAGCCGAATGGTCAACCCCGACGTAAACTCGATATCAGCCGTGCAGAGCAGGAGTTTGGATTTCGCTCTCAGGTGACTTTTGAAGCCGGTTTGCAGGCTACGATTGAGTGGTATCTCCAAAAACGGGCTGAAATTTCACTGACTGCTTAAGCATTTTGTGGGTCAGACTTGTCGCAGCACAGGCTCATTTCTCAAAAATGTAATGTGTAAAAATTGTCGACAATCCTGAACCTTTGCGAATTTAAGTGGGTAACTATCACGAAGCAGAATTTGACAGACACCAAGTTTTCGTGCAAACTTTCGATCCTAAAGAGAGCTTAACAGGTGTTACATAAGTTTTAAGGGAGGATATCGCTCTTGGCTGTACTAATGGAAGTCAAGAACCTCGTTACGAGATTCTATACCCAGGAGGGAACGGTTTACGCTGTAAACGACGTTTCCTACGTTCTTGAGGAAGGCGAAACACTGGGTGTCGTGGGTGAAAGTGGCAGCGGTAAGAGTGTGCATTCGTTGTCGATTATGGGGTTAATCCCCAGCCCGCCCGGTAAGATTGAAGGTGGTGAAGTCATTTTCCGTGGACGCGATTTGCTGAAACTGTCCGCCGAAGAAATGCGTTTGGTACGCGGTGCGGAGATCGCCATGATCTTCCAGGACCCCATGACCTCACTCAATCCGGTATTGACGATTGGTTCACAAATTACTGAAGCCTTAAAGTTACATATGGGCATGAGTAACGCAGAATCGCGGAAGCGCACCGCGGAATTACTGACTCTGGTTGGTATCCCGGATGCAACCGCACGGCTCGATGATTACCCCCATCAGTTTTCCGGTGGTATGCGTCAGCGTGTGATGATTGCTATGGGTTTATCCTGCAATCCTAAACTGCTGATTGCGGATGAGCCAACGACCGCGTTGGATGTGACTATTCAGGCGCAGATTCTGGATCTGATTAAGCGCCTGCGTGATGAATTTGGCATGGCTATTATCTGGATTAGTCATGATCTGGGTGTGGTAGCTGGTGTGGCTGATACGATCCAGGTGATGTACGGCGGTATGATTGTCGAACGTGGCCCAGTAGATACCGTTTTTGGCTCTACACGCCACCCGTATACACTGGGTTTACTGTCGTCCCTGCCGCGCCTGGATGAGGATGGCACACGCCGTTTGACCTCGATTGAGGGCGCACCACCGGACATGCGTAACCCACTTACGGGGTGTCCTTTTGAGCCACGGTGTACCTATCGTCGTGATGTCTGTGTGAATCACGTTCCCCCGCTCGAAACCGTCCCTGATGCACAGACCGAGAAACACACGATGGCTTGCTGGGTGGATGTTCGTACCAATGAGTTGCGCCCAGGCGCGCCCAAAACGCAAGGAGTAGCACAGGCATGATTAACCCCGCATCAGATGTAAAGAAACCCGTCGCCACGGGCGAAAAAGATGTTCTTGTCCGCGTTCGCAACCTGAAGAAACATTTTCCGATTTCTTCTGGCATCATCTTCCAGCGTGAAGTGGGTGCGGTGAAAGCGGTTGACGGTGTCAGCTTTGATATTTATAAGGGCGAGACACTCGGCGTGGTAGGTGAGTCGGGTTGTGGTAAAAGCACGACCGGTCGTACCATTTTGCAGCTTTACAAACCGACAGAAGGTTCTGTTCAGCTCAAAGATACTGATGAAAATGGTAATGAGGCATTTAAAGAACTGACAACGATGAAGGGCGAAGAGCTGCGGAAGATGCGTCGCCGCATGCAGATGATCTTCCAGGACCCCTATGCGTCACTCAATCCCCGTATGTCAGTCGGTCGTATCGTCAGTGAACCTTTGCGTATCCATAATGTCATGGGACGCAAGGAGATGGAAGAATATGTTGAATCTCTGCTTGAGCGTGTAGGTCTTAATCCCTACTACGTCAATCGCTATCCTCACGAATTTTCTGGTGGACAGCGCCAGCGTATTGGTATTGCGCGCGCTCTGGCACTGGAACCCAGCTTTATCGTGGCTGATGAACCCATTTCGGCGCTGGATGTTTCTATTCAGGCCCAGGTTGTGAATCTGCTGGAAGACCTTCAGCAGGAATTGAACCTGACTTATCTGTTCATCGCGCATGATCTGAGTATGGTGCGCCATATTTGTGACCGCGTGGCGGTGATGTATCTGGGTAAGATCGTTGAACTGGCCCCGGCGGACGAACTTTACAATAATCCGCTGCATCCTTACACTCAGGCGTTACTCTCGGCTGTACCTGTGCCAGACCCCATGATTGAGAAGCGTCGCCAGCGTGTGATTTTGACAGGTGATGTTCCCAGTCCTGCTAACCCGCCTACGGGATGTAACTTCAATACACGCTGTCCAGTTCGCTTTGACCTGTGCTACCGCGAACCCGATCCTGAATTGATCGAATATTCTCCGGGTCATTTTGTGGCTTGCCACCGAGTTTCCTGATAAATAAAAAGCGGCGGGGTTTTCCCCGCCGCTTTTTTATTGCTACCGCTGATTGATATTGTGAAATCCATCTTCACGATTACTTCGAGGGCTTTTTTCGTACCAACCGTTGAATGTCTTGCGTCCGCGTACAAAACTATCGGTCGGCGGACGAATGGGTGTTTGTGCGGTGGGGCGCCCGTCTATAGCCGATCTCTCCATCGTGCGATCACGTCTGCGGAAATAACGTCCATATGGTGAAAGCTTTTGAGAATCTTCTTGTGCAATGAACTGCGCCTGAGCATCAGTTCTTTGTGATTTTGGCTTAACATGTGGCCTTCCATCGGTTTGTGTCAAATCCTTCAAAAGCAGTACCACAAGTATAACCAGCCCCACCGTGCAAAAAAGCACTGCGCTCACACCAAGCATCCACAGCCACCCACTATTGGTGACATTGCTCAGAAACGTCAGAGCGGCACTTAATAAAAAAATGAAAAATGTCACTAAGATGGTCAGAAAAACAGGTTTCATAGTGGCCTCCTCTGATGTGATGTATGTATATATGTGGTAAGTAATGCGTTTTTATATGAATTTTATGAGTGTTTCATTTATGTAAGATAGCATTATAAAGTTGTTTGCCAAACCCCTTAAATATGGGGGGAGTTGAAAAATGCCCGCAACTTCGATCATTTAAGTGACGTAATAACAAAAATGCCCATAATTGGGCATTTTTGGAAAAGCTGTGCTGGTGATTTTGAGTTGATCAGGCGGGGTCGGCAGTGACGATAATCCGGCGCTGATAATACTGACTTTCCGGGTCATAAGACCCTGCATCACAGGTAATCAATGTCAAACGTTCGCTGCCTGTAGGTGCCAGTACCGATAAATCGTCGATGGAAACGGTGGTTACATTCGAAACACGGTAAGTCTTTGGGCTGCCATTGATGCTGATGGTGATCTCATCACCCTGATTCAGCAGATGAAGCTGGTAGAAAATCCCTGGCTTTTGATCGGGCATGATCGAATGGCCGGCCAGGGCAATATTGCTGTTTTCGTTAAACCACGATGTCCCCTGTAAATGTCCGATGCCTTTTTCCCAGGCGCCGATTGTCCAGCTAATGCCATTTAACGGGAATTCACGAATGGAACTGCTCACGTTTAAAGCTGGAATGGAAATGGTCAGATTATCCTGCGCCATACCTGGTTGTGCCATCAGCAGCAGGGTCAATACGCTGCCGAGTAAAACCGCCATAAGTGTCAGGCGTTTCATATTCACGTTTACAAATTGGAGGGAAATGCTATTCACGATCGTTATCCTTGCTCGTGCAATTGACTTTGGGTTTACAAGCTTCACGATAGCATAAATAATTAATTTACTTAATTGAGAAATTTAATAATCAATGGTTTATCAATTTTGTAACATCGTGTTAGGCTTTAAATAGTCTTTTTGTTGCCAAAGCCCATCATACGGTTACAATCTGATAGAGTGGATGCCGCACTGTAGGAGTATTTGCATGGCGTATGGTCGTCTTGACGTTTTCGGCCCGGACAGTTTAATCAAAACATTTTCGCTATCCAGTCCGAGCGTTTCGGTGGGGCGATCCGCTGGAAATACGGTGATGCTGGATAACAACAGTATCTCGCGTTATCACTTCAGCATTACGCTCGATGGCGAAGATATTTATATTACTGATCTCGAATCGGCTAACGGTACGTTTGTGGATGGGGTCAGGCTGGTCAGCAATGAACGGCGTTTGCTGGGTGGTGGTGAGGAAGTCCAGATCGGCAACCTGCGGATGGTTTTTCATCTTATGGATGACGCATCGACCCAGCCCACACCCCCAGTCATCGAAGTCACGCGCAGGATCGAATCGGCAGATGCGGACTTTGCGGTGGATCTGCATGGGCCAGAGCAGGCGGTTTCCCCCGGTGCGCATATTTCCGCTGAGTTATCCATCACCAACATGACTGCTGAAGACCATCGCTATACGATTGAAGTCAGCGGTCTGCCTAAAGAGTGGGTACGGGTTGACCGTCCGACCCCTTTTGTGGAAGCCAATGACAGCACCTTTGTGTTAGTTAACTTCAAGCCATTACGCCGCAGCGAAAGCCAACCGGGGAACTACAAGGTCACCATCCGCGTTTTTCCTCAGGAGAAGCCCGAAGCTATTATCGAAACTAACCTGACACTCTCGGTACTGCCTTACAGTGGTTTCGGCGTGGCGCTGCAATCGACACGGGTTCATAGTGGCGAGCGTTTCCATCTGCACCTGCATAATCAGGGCAGTGCCAATCTGCCATTGAACATTTACGCCAGAGAGCTAGCCAGTAATTCGCTCGACTTCAGCATTCTTGTGCCGACAGTGACCCTCACTCCCGGTCAGCAACTCACCATTCAGGGAAATATCAAAGCACGTAAATCCACGCTGATCGGCCAGTCGCGCCAATATCCGTTTGATGTAATTGTTCATGCCAATAATCACGCGGGTTTTGTCACTGCCGTGCGCGGTTATTTCCTGGATAAGCCCTTACTCCCCAATTGGGCACCTATTCTGCTGATTGCGGTTGTTGGGATGGTGGGTCTGTTATTGTCGGGTTTGCTGGCTGCGTTCATACTGCGCCCCACGCCGGAGCCCAATTTTGCCGCTGTTCAGATCAGCAGTACGCAGGTGGCGGCGGGTGATCCACTGGAAATAAGCTGGCAGGCCACTGATGTGACTGAATATCGGCTGAGTATCAATGGCACACCTGTACGTGCCGCCAGTGACCCACAGGCTACCGCCTTTGCAGATGTCGATACCACCGGCTACAGTGGCGAAGTGACCTTATTGCTGGAAGGCTTTAATGGCGATGTCAGCACCAGCCAGCAGCAAACGATTCAGGTCTATGAGCCGGTGCGCGGCGTGGAGCGTTTTGTGGTCACGCCGCAGCAGCTTGTGCGTTATGTCGAACAAACCCTGACGATTGAATGGAATGTGCCGGGGGCAGTCGAAACGCGCTTAACCGGGCTGGAAAATTTTAGTGGGATGGCGCTGGAAGCAAGTGGGCCGCAGGGATTATTTGATGGCATTGTCGGTATTGCACGTGATCCGTTGTCGCTCACATTGATTGCGCGCGATGTGGCTGGTAATGTGCTGGAAGAACCGCTGACGATTAACGTGGTGAATCCAGAATGCAGCCCCTCAGGGGGCGAGATTACCCTGTATAGTGGGCCGGATGCGCGTCAGCAGGTGATTGGGACGATTCCATCAGGCACGGTGGTCGTGGTCAACGCGCAGGACACAACCGGACGCTGGTTGCGCGTGTTGTTGTCTGGTAACCAGAATGGATGGGGACAGGTTGAGCAGTTTGTCTGCGCAGGTAACTTTGAGATCAGCGCGTTGTTCACAGAGACGAATGTGCCGGCTTTACTGCCGACCCTGACACCGACATTAGCGCCTCCACCGACACTGGCACCCTTGCCCACTTTGACACCGATTTTAACAGCGACTCCGCTCGGCTGAGGTTAATCGTCTTTGTTGAGATAACTGCCGCGCTGCACAGCCTGATCACCGTAGCGCTCGCGTAGCTCGTCGAGCGTGTTTTGCAGCTTTTGATTGCGCTGTTTTTGCGGGGTATCCCACAGACCCAACTGCTGCGCGGATTGTTCAAAACCAGCCGCGCCGACACCGAGCAGGCGTACCGGGCGGTTTTCGATCCATGCCGCGTTAAATAAATCCAGCGCCGCCTTAAAAATTTCCTCATCGGCATCCGTAATACTCTCCAGCGTGATCTGGCGGGTGATGGTCGTAAAATCCGACCAGCGCAATTTGAGCCGGATGGTGGTACAGCGTAAATGCGATTGGCGTAACTGTCTGCCCACACCTTCAGATAATTGTTGCAGGGTGCGCTGAAGCTCGTCGCGTTTGCCCAGATCCCGTGCAAAGGTGATTTCCTTGCTGATCGACTTGGCGACCTGCTCGGTTTCCACCGGACGATTGTCCAACCCACGAGAGCGCTCTGCCAGTTCACGACCCAATTTGCCGAAGCGTCGCTCCAGATCATCGGTAGGCCATTGCGCCAGCACCCCTAATGTACGGATGCCCAGACTATGCAGTTGCTCGGCAGTTTTGGGGCCGACTCCCCATAATTCCTGTATCGGCAGCGGAGCCAGAAAACTGGCTTCTTCACCTGTTGGCACCACCAGAATGGCATTTGGCGGGCCATCACCTTTTGCCCGTTCTTTACCCAGATTGTTGGCAATCTTGGCGATCAGTTTGTTGCTGGCGACCCCCAGTGAACAGGGCAAGCCTAATTCCTTGTTGATGCGTGCCTGCAAAACCCGCGCCAGTGCTTCGCCGGTCTGGTGCAATCCGGTCACATCCAGAAAAGCCTCATCAATCGAAAGCTGCTCGACAAACGGCGTGGTGTCATTCAGCAGCGCCATGACTTTGCTGGACGCCTGATGATACAGGTCAAAATGCTGCCCGATAATAATCAGATTCGGGCAGCGCTGGATGGCAATCGACATGGGCATGGCTGACCGTACTCCATAACGCCGCGCGGCATACGAGCAGGAAGCCACCACACCGCGCTGATCTGGCTGGCCGCCGACGGCGAAAGCCTTACCTTGGAGCGTGGGGTCGCGTTGTTCTTCTACTGCACAAAAAAATGCGTCCAGGTCGAGATGGAGAATAATTCGCGTCATTGGGTTTATGCCTTACACTGTCGTCCCTCTATTTTATATCAAACAGCACAGATTTTCTCGGCAGATGAATCCCTTTGCTTAGAATAATCGGTCTTGGTGCTTTATAGATGGCCTTCCGCTTGTTACAATATTTGTTTGCCGTTCCATGTCCGAGTGACTTATGCGCATTGAATATCTGTCCCTCACCAACTATCGCA
>JBBSQD010000037.1:0-31645 GCA_038258185.1 Aggregatilineales bacterium
ACAATGGAAGAGCGCGCTGGCGGTCCTACTTACGTGTTTTATGAAGGTCCCCCTACGGCGAATGGCCGTCCGGGTAGCCATCATGTTCTGGCACGCTCGTTTAAAGACATTTTTCCACGCTATAAGACGATGCGTGGTTTTTACTCTCTACGCCGCAGTGGCTGGGATACACATGGCCTGCCGGTAGAGATCGAAGTTGAGAAAGAACTTGGTATCACCCATAAGCACGAAATCGAAGAATACGGCATTGCTGAGTTCAACGACAGGTGTAAGGCCAGTGTGCTGCGCTACATCACCGAATGGGAAAAGCTCACCGAGCGGATCGGTTATTGGGCTGATCTGGATAACGGTTATGTAACCTTTACCAGTGACTATATCCAGAGTGTCTGGTGGATTCTTAAGCAGTTCTGGGAGAAAGATCTGCTTTATGAAGGGCTGAAAGTCGTCCCATATTGTGCTCGCTGTGGCACACCTTTGAGCAGCCATGAAGTAGCACAGGGTTATCAGGATGTAAAAGACCCCAGTGCATTTGTGCGCTTTCCACTGCGGGATAAGCCGGGTGTTTATTTCCTGGCATGGACGACTACTCCGTGGACTTTGCCTGCGAATGTTGCG
This sequence comes from Aggregatilineales bacterium, assembly GCA_038258185.1. GTDB lineage: Bacteria > Chloroflexota > Anaerolineae > Aggregatilineales > Phototrophicaceae > JAIOHN01. The sequence continues at coordinate 616 of JBBSQD010000037.1, forward strand.
CTGGCTGTCGGTGAAAAAATCGACTATGTGCAGGTAGAAGGGCCGGTGCCACATGGGGATGGCACTGAGAACCTGATTCTGGCAGCGGATCTTTACGAAAAGGTACTGATCCATCAGGAAGATTATAAGGTCGTCAAGCGTTATAAGGGTAAAGACCTGCTGGGCTGGCATTATCAGCCGCTGTATACCTTCCTGCCCGTAGAGCAGGATTATGCCTATGTCGTGTCGGGTAATTTTGTCAGCACGGAAGACGGTACCGGTATCGTTCATATTGCCCCGGCTTATGGTCAGGATGATATGGATGTGGGCCAGACAAATGATTTGCCTGTGTTGCAAACCGTCGCGCCGGATGGCACCTTTATCGACGCTGTGACGGAATTCCGCAATACCTGGGTTAAGGATGCTGATCCTGAAATCATCCGTGATCTGCAAAACCGTGGATTGCTGTATAAATCACAGTTATATGAACACAGCTACCCCTTCTGCTGGCGCTGTGGTACGCCTCTGCTCTATTTTGCACGGGATACGTGGTTCATCCGCGCGACCGCTTATCGGGATCGTCTGGTGGCGCTCAATCAGGAAATTAACTGGGTGCCCAATCACGTCAAAAACGGGCGTTTTGGTAACTGGCTGGACGATGTCAAAGACTGGGCGCTGGGGCGTGAACGCTTCTGGGGAACGCCTTTGCCAATGTGGGTGGATGATGAAACTGGCGAACAGATCTGTATCGGCAGCGTAGACGAACTCAGCCAACTGGCAGGGCGCGATCTCTCCGAACTGGATTTGCACCGTCCGTTTGTCGATGAAATCACTTTTCCGAATCCGAGCGGAAAAGGCGGCACCATGCGCCGCGTGCCGGAACTGATCGACGTCTGGTTTGACAGTGGTGCGATGCCTGTCGCGCAGTGGGGCTATCCTTTCGCGAATAAAGAGCTGTTCGAGCAGCAATTTCCAGCGGACTATATCTGCGAAGCGGTAGATCAGACTCGTGGTTGGTTCTATAGTCTGCACGCCATCAGCACGATGCTGTTTGACTCGGTTTCGTATAAAAATGTGATCTGTCTGGGGCATATCCTGGACGGTGATGGACAGAAAATGTCCAAGAGTAAGGGCAACATTGTTGACCCGTGGTCAGTGCTGGATGCTCATGGTGCCGACGCCTTCCGCTGGTATCTGTACACCTCTGGTCCTCCCGGTGAGTCGCGGCGTTTCTCGACGGATCTGGTTGGCGAAGTGGTCAAGAAGTTCTGGTCGACTTTGTGGAATACCTACAGCTTCTTTGTCACTTATGCCAATATCGACGGCTGGACTCCTGATAGTCCCGCACCTGCGATTGAGGATCGTGACCCGTTGGATCGCTGGGTTTTGGCAGAATTGCACCAACTCACCCGCGAAGTGACCGAAGGTTATGAAACCTATGATGTCACGGATGCGACCCGGCCTATTCAGAACTTTGTCGAGTCGTTGAGCAACTGGTATGTGCGTTTGAGCCGCCGTCGTTTCTGGAAAAGTGAAGGCGATAACGAAAAGCTGGGCGCTTATGCAACGCTTTACGAATGTCTGGTGACCTTGTCCAAGCTGCTGGCTCCGGCCATGCCTTTCATGAGTGAGGCGCTTTATCGCAATCTGGTGACTGAAAATGACAGCAGCGCACCGCCGAGTGTGCATCTGGCAATGTGGCCGGAGTACAACGAAGCCCTTATCAATCAGGATGTGATCAATGACATGCGTCTGGCACAGCGTCTGGTGAGCCTGGGGCTGGCCTCACGCAACAGCGCAGGGGACTCCGGTATCCGAGTGCGACAACCCTTGCTTTCGGTTGAATTTGCCACACGCGATACCAGTGAGGGCAAAGTCGTTGATAAGCTGGCTGAGATTATCAAAAGTGAATTGAACGTCAAGCAGGTGGGCGTAATGTCGGCTGCGGCTGCGCGTGATCTGGTCAAAGTGGTCTATAAACTGAACCCGCTGCCGCATATGCTGGGCAAAAAGTACGGCAAGGACTTTAAGCGCATTCAAATTGCTTTGCGTGATGGCGAACAGGAGAGTGTCCGGCCTTATGCGGAAGCCCTGTCACGTGGCGAAAATGCCGTTGTTGAAATTGATGGGGATCGCTTTGAAGTCACGCCCGATGAGGTTGAAGTCAAAGTGCTGCGTGAAGTGACTGAAGGTTACGCAGTGACGGAAGACAGCGGCTATGTCGCAGTACTGAACACGACACTGACGGATGATCTCATCAATGAGGGACTGGCTCGTGAGGTCGTGCGTCGTATCCAGACGCTGCGCCGCGATGCTGACTTTAATATCAGCGATACCATCCAGATTGCTTATACGGCTGATGGTCGTCTGGCAAAAGCGATTGAGCAGTTTGCTGAGTATATCCGTACAGAAACACTTGGTGAAACGCTTGTGCAGGAAGAACCGGCAAATGGTTACCGTCGGGAAGACTTCCAGATTGACAACGAAAAATTGTCCATTGGCGTAAAACGTACTACCACCTAGGTGTACAAAATAACCAGATAGCTGAATAGGGCAGTGTGCTACCAGTGCACCTGCCCTATTTGTTTAGGTGCTTTTGTACAACGACTTGTCAGAAGTAGCTAAAACTTGTGCTGCTGCGTTGTTGATTATAGACATAGTCCCTCAGGCTATCTAAAATTATGATTGAAGGAATGTCTGGGGTTTTGTGAATGACAAACAATAATACCGTTACTTTACAAGCTTTGATGCAATTTGCACTACCTTTGGGAACTACTCTTGTGTCTGGTAACGCGGATATGACGATTAGCTGGGTAGTCACGATTCGCGCTCAACCGCCTGCTTTTCCGGAAATTTATGGTGGTGAGTTAGCGTTGCTATCGATGGATTTATTACGCTCGTACAGCGTCCGCGTCACTTTTGATGAGGTGATTACCAGTCTGGCGCAGGCCGGTGTTCGGGCGATTGCAGCCAAAGGCGAAATTTCTGACGAAGCCATTAAAATCTCCTCTGATTTGGGTGTGAGCCTGTTAGCTTTGCCCGATGACAGTAATCTGACCAGCCTTGAACGGGCTGTCACCACACTCATTGTTAATCAATCGGCACAGCTTACACAACGCGCCATTGAGATACAGCGTCAGCTTACGCGGCTGGCGGCTGAAAATCGTGATCTGAACAGCCTGCTGCAACTGATGGCCCGGGCGACTGCCAAACCGGTGATTGTCCATGATGATGCGGGTGTCCTGATGGCTCAGGTCTATCCGAATATGGCGCGGCGTGGCGGTGGCCGAACTTTAATGCAGAGCTTGCCCTATGGCACCTTCCAGAACTGGCTTAACCGCGATGCACCCAGCGCTGAAGGGGCCATCGTAGCCAGTCCTTTAGGGCATACCACTGTCCTGAAAGTCGAAAAAAGGGTGGCGGGTTATCTGTCGCTGGTCAGTAATGGCAGTGGCCTGGATGATTTTGATCGCCTTGTTTTGGCTTATGGCGCGGATGTATGCGCTATTGAAATGGCTAAAAGCCGCGCGATTGCATTTGCTGTCGAACAGACGCGTGGCGATTGGGTGCAGATGTGGCTCAGTGGTACGCACGCAGATGATGATCTGATGACCACGCGCGCCCAGCAGGGCGGTTTTGATGTGGATGCCCTGTGCATGGTGGCTGTCTTCCGTGCAACGACGGTTTCAGGAAATTTACTGCCGTTGGAATCGTTAACGCCGTTGGTACGTGATGATATGGCACGGCGACAGATTAACGGGGCAGTTGGTCAATATGTTGATGTGATTGTCGCTCTTTATCCACTTGAAGACGCTACGCAGGCTCAGCGCATCCGCAAGATTATGGAAGAGGTTCGTAATCAGTTGGCGACCCGTACGCCAAGCGGTCTGGTGGGGGCGGGTATCAGTCGACCAGCAAAAGGCCTGACTGCGTTGCGCGAATCGTATCGTGAAGCCAAAGACGCGATGAGTATCGCTAATGAGTTGGGCGATCTGGAACAGGCAACCTTCTATGGTGATCTTAAACTCTATCAGCTTCTGCTGGCTTTGAAAGATCGTAATCTGGAACAGATGCGTCAGTTTTACGAGGTCACACTGGGGCCGCTGGTTTTGCATGATGACCGTAAACAGGGCGACTTACTGCGAACCCTCAATGGATTCTTTCAGTCCAATGGCAATCTGGCAAAAGCCGCCCAGGAGTTAGATGTGCATCGCAACACGCTGGTCTATCGTTTAGAGCGTATCAGCGAACTCACTGACCTTGATCTTGATGACGCGGATAATCGCCTCATTTTGCATCTGGCGCTCAAGATTCAACGTGTATTAGCGACTTTGCCCGGTAAGTAACTCTTGCCAGGTCATGCCCTGTTGAGTGTCTAAATATCGTCGAACTCTTCTTCGCTGTGCCGCTTCGGTTTTTCTGTTAAATACGGATCGGGTTCTTCAGGGACAACAAATGCCAGAATGATGTAGATAATGAATCCTGGCCCGCCCATCAGCGCGATAATCACAAAAGCGATGCGGACGATTGTGGGGTCAAGGTCAAAGTAGTTGGCTATTCCACCACAAACTCCGGCAATCTGTCTGTTGCTGCGGGAACGGTAGATGCGTTTGGTATCGTCCATATTTATCCCTTATTTAGTCGATCAAACATTGCGAAGAGTATAGCAAGCGTTTGCTTTTCAACAAAAAACGCCAGTTCGAAAACTGGCGTTTTATTATATCTACTCCTATTTGGTCTTATTGCCGGGTTGGGGCGATCTTGACGAAATAGTCCTGCGGACGACCCAGTAAGCTGTACAGGTGTTGAACAGCTTCCGGTTGGTTGTTGTTTTCCAGTGTTTCGATATAGGTGCTTAACATTTCGTGAACGCCGTCAATGTCCTTGTCGCCAAGTGGTTGAATTTGTACCGGCGCACCGACAGCCAGACGCCGTCGAATCGCATCAACGGTTAAGTTCATCTCAGGCTGGATACGCTGGTAAATCAGACCGCCAGTCATACCTGCGCAGATCCACGGGCCGGGATCACCCAGCACCAGCGCACGCCCAGAGGTCATATACTCGAAAGCATAACCTTTCAGGTTGGCACGGGTACCAATTGAACCTAATTCATCCTGTAACGCTGTTTTGACTTCGCTGCCGAAGATCACATCGGCACCACTCAAGCGGATGCAGGCGCGGGTATCCGCATTACCCTGCACAATGAACTGACCACCCTGAGCACCATAAGCGAAGCTCTTGCCTACGGAGCCGTCCAACCGCTCACCATCATGATTGAGGCCCTTGAGGATGGTCACTTTTCCACCGCGAGCACATTTGGCGACACCGTCCTGAGCGCCACCTTCAACAAAAATGTTGACTGGCTCATCGAGAAATGCGCCCAAACCGTTACCGGGAATAGCGGAGTTGCTGAAGCTGAGATGAATGGCTTCAAGTGCATTACGATGCGGGAAATCGGAGCGTTTTAAGGCGCCGCACAGATGCGTACCCAAAGCACGATCTGTTGCCATTACGCGCTCGTCATCATACGTCATTTCGGTTTCACCCTCAGCCGCGTACTGCGTGATAATCGCGGTGATCTGTTTGCTCAGGGTGTTACGCGGACGGGTGAGTCGGCGACCGACACCCGGTTGTAATTTAGTCTTCTGAACTGGCGGAACCGGATGGGTTAATACATCCAGATCAACGCGATCTTTCATCGCAATCTGTTCTAAAAGCTCTGCGCGACCCACCAGATCCTGCGTCCGTTTGACACCCATCTTGGCTGTCCATTTACGGATATCTTCCTGCAACATTTTGAAGACATTGCAGATACCCTCGACTGACATTTCGAAATCGCGAGGTTCAAACGATTTCAGACCTTTTAAGGTGGCTTCTTCTTTGGTCTTGATGTGGGTGGTAATACCCACATGGCAGGTGCCTTCGTGACATTTGCGGCAAATGGTGCAGCCTACAGCGACCATTGCCATCGTGCCAAAGCCGACACGATTTGCACCCAGACATAACATCTTGACCACATCACGGCCACTCTTCATGCCTCCATCGCACCAGATTTCGACCCGGTCACGCAGGCCACTTGCGGTAAGCTCACGGTGAGCCAGCCACACGCCAATCTCTGACGGTAGACCCACGTAGCGCAGCGCATGTGCACGTGCGGCACCGGTACCACCCTCATAACCGGTGATATTGATGATGTCCGCGCCTGCCTTGGCGATGCCGACGGCGATAATGCCAACGCCGGGGACCACGGGAACTTTTACCGAAACCCGGGCATGTGGATTAGCGGTCTTAAGCTCGTCAATGAGCTGCGCCAGATCTTCAATCGAGTACAGATCATGATTATTGCTGGGTGAAATTAAACCGACACCCGGTGTAGTCTGCCGTGCCGCGGCGACCTGTTCAGTCACCTTAAAGCCCGGTAGATGCCCACCTTCACCCGGTTTAGCACCCTGTCCGATTTTAATTTCGAGCAGGTTACAGGAATTGAGGAAGCCGATGTTGACCCCAAACCGCGCTGAAGCGATCTGCTGGCCGCGATTATGATAATACTTGCCCATGATATCGGGAAGTTCACCACCCTCGCCATTCACGCAGATAATATTCATCCGAGCGGCGGCTTCAGCATAGGCTTTATAGGCCAGTTCACCCTGTGAACCAAATGACATGGCACCAATCAAAACCGGCATATCATGGTCTTTGATGGTGGTATCGACCTCAGCGGGATCTAACTCCGGCCCTGATGACTTAAGCCCTAAAATGTGACGTAGGGCAATCGGAATGGTGTCTTCCAGATTGAGCAGTGCTTCAGTATATTCTTCGAGCGACATTTCACCGTGGGCAACGGACTCGGCTTTTTTCCACATTTTCGGATAAAAGCGATCCGGGTTTGCCATCTTACCGGCGACTTCACCGCGCAGCTCGGCAGCGCGTTCTTCCGCGTCGGCGCGTAGAGCGCTCCAGGTTAAACCGCGCGCTTCTGATCCAAAGTAGTTGGGTGTGCCAAAGTAATCCGCCAGACCGGTTGCCAGACCAATTGAGCTGAAGGAATGACCATAACCGCGCAGTTCATGGCAGCCAATGGTCGAGGTCACTTTCTGCATACCTTCGCTCAGCACCTTGACCAATTTCCCTAATAACTGGATGACCTGCTCTGAGGTCGGTGCTTCCTTGGATGGCCGTGGGGCGATATTGATGCCGACGGCATACATGGCGTATGGGACAATCGCATTGGCACCCAGGCTAAGGCTCAGCACCAGATCATGCAGGTTACGAATCGCGCCGGAACGCAGCACAATGCCCGTCTGGCGGCGCAGATTGGGTGTATAGTCGGCCTGGCGTAAAGCACGGTCAACAGCGGAAATGACCAGCAGGGGATCCAGCCAGATATGTTCGCCAGCGAAGATCTCGGTATCATCCAGAATGACACATTGAACGCCATTCTTAACCGCTTCGACAGCGGCATTTTGCAAACGCTGGATGGCATCTTCGGAACCTTCATCGGCAGCCGCAAACATCGGGATAATGATGGATCGCTCACCAAAAGTCGTAATGACTTCTTGGAGTGTCATCGTTCCATAGGTATTCGCGATAATCTGCATATCTTCTTCGCTACCCAGGTCAGGATGCCCACCCAGCAGCAGCGGTGTTTCCAGTTGAATGAGGATATTTTCCGGGTTGGAAATATCACCTACATCCGGGCGCACACCGAGCAATACCTGCGATGAAAACTGGGCGCTTTCGCGCTCACGGTCAATGGCCGGGTTGGTCACCACGGCAACAGTTTCTTTGAAATAATCGCTGAGGTTGATTCTGGTGAGGCTCATAGGAGCCAATGGGCCATCCCAGCCCAACGAACCGACCTGTTCTTTGCTGCCATCCGTAATGGATTCGATCAGGCTGGCATGGTAGCGCTCCCAACCGAGAGCAGCCATTGTATTGGTGTTGACTGTGGTTTGTTTTTCCAGCCACGGCAGATTGTGCGCGCGAGTCATCACCGCAGGCGCAACCTCGGCGGGGGCATCGGCCAGAGCCACACCAAACGAAGCGGCCTTTACCGGTCTATCTCCGGCATCATTGAACTCTGCGCTGAAAGCCGGGTTGTGAATACCATTCCCATTGCTGGGCTTGGGAGAAGGCTCATTGAGTGACCAGATACCACCGGTCGTTTCAGCAAAATGGATACCGCGCTCACGATATTTATTGAGGACATGCCGTTGAATAGCCGGATAATCCAGCACACGAATAGCGCGACCGGGTTCAATCTCAAGCGCGATTTTCTCGCCGGGAGCTAAAGGCTTGGGCTCAGATGACATCATATCCAACGGATACACACCACGTTCGGAACTGGTAAAGTATTCTTTTTCAGTTTCGCCAAACCACAGGGGACGTAAGCCTAAGGCATCCACACTAAAGACACACAGATCGCCTACACGAGCAGCGACTGCCGAAGGTCCCTGAGCAAACGGGCCGAATGAGTAACGCATCTGCTCATACATCTTATGAATTTCGGGCGAATTCTGGATGAGGTCATGTTTGAAGGGGGGGAAAACCAGTTCCATCGCTTCAATCAGATCCAGGCCGAAACGCTGGCACAGGGTTTGCAGTGCCCGGTCAACATCCTGTGAATCGGAATTGTCCTGATCGAGCTCAATACCGATCATTTCAGCTTCTAAACGGAAGCGGGAGATCGTATTAAATTCACCGTTATGTCCCATCACATTGAAGGGTTGCACCCGCTCAAAAATCGGGTTGGTGTTGGTGCTGTAACGGGCATGACCCAGTGTGACGGTCGAAGCGTAATCCGGGTCACGTAATTCCGGGTAATAGCGCCGTAAAATTTCCACCGTTCCCTGCACTTTGTAGACCACACTGTGCGATGAGAAGGATGGGAAATGGACACCCAGGTCACGCTCCAGGTTGAGCTGTAAATCGTAGAGAACGCTATCCAGTTCATTTTGGGCGACTTGCCCGTTCATACCTGCCATCTGGCGGAAAACGGGTTCGTTTTTCTTGGCGTTACGTCCTAAAACCTGATTGTCCACCATGCCGTTTTCATTCATGAGGACATCAAGCCCTGCTTCACGAATGCGTCGTTCAATCTGGTCAATCAAGTTACTGGCTCGGTTGCGCGCTTCTGATGGGATCATGATATGCGCAACCCAGAAGCCCCGGCTCGTCGCTAATGATGAACGCAAACCGGCACGGGCCAGCTTTTTCGTCCATAACTGACGCGGAATGTCTGTAAGAATACCGACGCCATCACCTTCACCGTCGATATAACCGGTTCGGTGACCCATTCTGGCGAGTGCTTCAATAGTCCGCTTGACATTACCGTGCGTTGCTTCCCCACCTTTACGTACGGCACAAATTAAGGCACAAGCGTCACGTTCATTTTTATCAATGGGGTGACGTTGGGGAACGTCTTGGAATTCGGAGAGGTTTTGGTTCATTGGCGTTCCTCCTGATAGATCGATTCAGAAAGGTTGAAATCCCTCAGTATAATTGTTGCAAGAGAATGAAAGAAAATCCTCATCATTCCCCATGATTATGAAGGGTTTCAAATGTGGTAAATTGCACAAGTTAATAAGCAAATAACTCGTAAAGAGTCTCGAAATTGCCTAAATACCTCTGGGAGGTCGCAATTTTACGAGAATATTGTGGAGAGTTAATAAAGAATGCCAGATAATTCTGAGTGAAAATGGACTAAAGAATTCCCAGATATCCGCTTCTATCTATTATACGGCATTTATTTTAATGTTAAAAGCCGCCGCACCGTTAATGCCAGATGCAAAGCAAGCCGTGTCTCTGGCCGGTTAAGGTCAATGGCCGCAATCTCGTTGATGCGGTTCATACGATACAACAGGGTATTGCGGTGGACAATCAACATTTCTGCTGTTTGTGATAGATTGCCGTGGCAGGCAAAAAATGCTTCAAGTGTTTTGATCAGATCAGCATGCTGGTTCAAATCATATTTGAGCAGTGGGCCTAACGTCCGATCACAGAAGTTCAGCAGTTTTTCGCGATCCGAGAGGCTTAAAATCAACTGGTAAACGCCTAAATCACCGATATAGAGGGGCGTATCGGTCTGCAAACGACGCGCCAGATCCAGCGCCTGGACAGAATCACGATAGCTGGTGCGCCAACTGGCAATATCACGGGCAGGCTGACCTAAACCGATGGCGACACGCGCATTCGGGTACTGACGCTGGGCTTCTTTACTGAAGTGTTCCGCCAGCTTCATACAGGCATCAATCGGATGTTCAGGGTCGGTCGCGTGGAAGACTAAAATTTCTTCTTCCCGCTCACGCTGCCAGACAAGCGCATTCGCACGTTGATTGGTGACGACACTGTTAACCAATGTCTCTAAGCGCCGGGTTGAATACTGCTTATCGCCTTGCCATGCCAGCACAATCGCCAGATGCGTTTGGGTCATATCGTGCTCGAAGCGCTCACCCTGACGCACAGCTTCCTGCTGGCTCACATCGCCAATTAACAGACGGTCTAAAAATGTCCCGCGCAGGCGTTTTTCGGTGTCGCTTACCGCTTTTGCCTTAGCCATTTCCAGCGCACAGGCGGCAGCTCCATGTTCAGCCACAAGGGTGTCAATATCATCCAGGTTGTTGTCCCAACCGATGATCGACAGGTAACCACGGCCCACATCCTTGGTGACAATCGGTGAGATAAGCCGTGCCAGACTGGGTGTTGGCAGGGATTGCATCAGGACGGGGTTATCAATTTCGGTGACGCGATGCCGATCCTGTAATTCAACTGGCAGATTGTCGAGCTTACGCAGAAATTGCTCAACTTCTTCCCAATAGGCGACAAATTGTGGCTGGACAGAACTGTATAAAACACGCAGGCGCTTGTCCTGAACCACAATGCATTTGTTCGTCAGGCGTGCCATCGCATTGATAATTTCCGACATACCCTCATTACGAGAAGATATCTGGGTCAGCTGGCGATAGATCTGTGTGCCACGTCGCTCGATCTGACCTTTACGGTCAACCAGCAGACTCACAATGGCTTTTTCCACCAGCCGGATACGGCTACCGGACGGCAATACCAGCATCGGAATACTATAGGCATTCGCTTCGGCAATGGCAGTGGGAGAGGGTTGGTCACTCAACACAATCGCTGATGAATGCATGTCGGATGCCCAGCGAACCACATCAAGATCGGTAGTGACCTGTGAGTCTTTGCTGGTTGGCGGGGCGACCAGAATCATCTCGCCACGTTGAACCGACTTCGTAGCGGTACCATCTTCAGGGTAAATAATAGTTGTCCACGTCACTGGTTGGGTAAGCATGCCATTACCGGCTACGACTTTTGTGCCGAGCGGTAAAGCCAGCTTACGCACATCCTCGACTGTAATACGTTCTTGGGTGTCTACCATAATATCTTCAGGTTAATATGCACAAAATATGCGTTATGAGATAGCGCATTTCTGCGCAGATGTCAACAAAATGCCCAAATTGAGTTTAAGTTTCGCCTGTAAAAGTGCCAGCGACGATGACAATCATCGTTGTGATAAGCGTTTCTACAATGAACTGGCGTTCGGGCAAATATAGAAGCTGACGAAGGTGAAAAAAAGCATGATGACCCCGGCGATCCACGTGATGGGGCTTACACGCCAACGTCGCGAATACTGAAACAAACCTGAACCCAGCAAAATCACCGCACCGGAAAGTGGAACCAGCCACTTGGGCATAGACGCTAAAACACTGTCACTGAGCAGATAGATGACCGCGAAAATGAGCACGAGCAACGCCCAAGTCAGGCGCTCAACACGTGCTTCCGCGAATGATTTACGTGCCATTCTGACCTCAACCTCACCAACAGAAACTTCACTTCTGCCTAGTCAATATGTTACATACTGAAATTAGCACATATGTACCTTTTGCACAATCCCTGTTTTATTTCGCAGGCTATCGGCAGGCGTGGATTTGACGTTTTGCCCATGTTGCACGGATTTGCCGCACAAAACTTAACGCATTCCTGTTAAAATAATACGGTTTTTGAAAACAGGTGGGGAGAGCATGACAAAACGTATCGGAATTTTAACAGGCGGGGGAGATGCCCCAGGCCTGAATGCAGTTATTCGCTCGGCTGCTTTGACGGCAATTAATCGCTATGGTTGGGAAGTAGTCGGCATTTTGCAAGGCTTTGATGGCCTGTATGCTGGAATGCCTACTATTCCACTCACAGAAGTACGGGTGCGTGATCTACTGGCACGGGGCGGAACCATTCTGGGAGCGGCGAACCGTGGCAATCCGTTTGCCTTAAAAATCGAAAACCCGGATGGCAGCATCGAAATTGCTGATGTGTCCGATCAGGCGTTGGTGCGCATTGCTGAACTTGAGCTGGATGCATTGATCGTAGCGGGTGGTGATGGCACGATGGCGATTGCGCAGAAACTGGTCAAGATGGGGGCAAATATTGTTGGTGTGCCCAAGACCATTGATAATGATCTCAGCGAAACTGATGTAACTTTTGGTTTTGACACAGCGATCAGCACGGCAACCGAGGCGCTGGATAAGTTGCAAACGACTGCAGAAAGCCATCATCGCGTGATGGTTCTGGAAGTAATGGGGCGGCATGCCGGCTGGATTGCGCTGAAATGTGGCATTGCTGGTGGGGCGGATGCGATACTCATCCCAGAAATCCCATTTGATATTGATGTGGTGTGTAACAAAATTCGTGATTTGCAGGATTCTGGCCGCCTTTACAGTTTAGTCGTCGTTGCTGAAGGCGCACATCCTGTGGCTGGTGAGAAATCGTATTATATCCAAAGCGTGGCTGGCTCTGAAGGTCGCCTGGGTGGGATGGGGCATACCGTCGGCAATCTGCTGGCGGAATGTGTTGGTGCTGAGGTACGGGTCACGGTGTTGGGTCATGTGCAGCGTGGTGGACAACCGACCCCACGTGATCGCTGGCTGGCAACCCGTTTTGGGACGGCTGTAGTCCACCTGATCGCTCAGGAAAAATGGGGGCATATGGTCGCTTTGCAGGGCACCCAGATTGTCAGTGTGCCGCTGGAAAATGCGATTAATCTCAAATATGTGGACCCGAAAGGCGATATGGTTCAGATGGCTTTGGATTTGGGTGTTGTGTTTGGCTGATGAATAATTCTGAGCAGAATCCACAGGCTACTCGACCGCATGTTGCTCGCTTTCGCGCTCAGGAGAAACTTCCACGCCGCCTTAACTGGCGGATTGTTATTCTGTTTGTGTTTTTGACACCGGTGCTCTTGTGTAGCTGTTCACTGTTGTTTTATGTGGTGTTTCCCCAGCCACAAACCAATATCCTGGTATTGGGCGTGGACAGTCGTGAAGGGGAAGGCTGGCTTACACGTGCAGACAGCATCATGCTGGTCGGTATTAATCCGCAGCGGCTGCGCGTGAGCCTGATGTCTGTTCCGCGTGATTTGTCGATTGATGTGCCTGACTATGGACTGCAACGCATCAACACCGTGAATATGCTGGGTGAGATGGAAGAAGACGGACGCGGGCCGATTTTAACAGCCATCGGTATTCAGGAAAGTTTTGGCATCCATACCGATCGGTATGTGCGTCTTGATTTCAACGGGTTTATTGATCTGATTGACGCGGTGGGGGGTGTCACGATTGATGTCGAATACGCGATTGTGGATGATTTTTATCCGACGCAGGATTATGGCACGATTACGGTGCGTTTCGACGTGGGTGTCGAGCACATGAACGGTGAACGGGCGCTTCAGTATGCCCGGACACGACACAGCGATGATGACTATCGTCGCGCAGGCCGCCAGCAACAGGTCGTTTCGGCGGTGGCTGGCAAACTCATCAACCCGCTGTACTGGCCATCCGTGACGGCGGTTTTAAATCGCAACCTGGATACGGACTTAACTTTGTTTGATATGCTCAGGCTGGCTCCACCGGTTTTGCTCTCCGCCGGGAGTTTTGAGCAACTGGTGATCGATCGAGGCTATATTACAGCCACCGCCGAGGGTGTTGCCGTGCCGGATTACAGCAGCATCACACCCTGGCTGGAAGGCCGCTTTAATTAGTTCTCGCTCTGACCAGATTTTTCGCGGATGAGCTGGTCGTAAGCACCTTCCCACAGTGACTCTTTGCGGGTAAATTTGTTGATCTTAATCTCGTTGAAATGCGGCAGGAGCCTGACCATCATCGTGGGCAGAAGTTGCCAGTCGTCATCGAAAATCAGCAATTGCAGCTCATCTGCTATAAACCCACACCAGCTCCAGCGCTGACGGAATTCTTCGGCCTTCATCCAGTAATCACGTTTTTCCCAGACTGCGGCGGATTGTTCAATGCCTTCATCAATTTCTCGCAGGCAGTAGACCAGCATGGCGACCATATCTTTTACGCTGCGATCAATCGAATTTTTCTGGCTTAAGTGCCGTAAAATTTCGGCGCATGTCCGCATAAGCTGATTGCGTTTTTTACCGGTACTATCCGTATTGATGACTCGACTCATATGTGAATACTCTCTTCACTTGGCTGACTGACTTGACTAATCATTCGCTTGCGGGGCGAATGCCTTTGTAAATACGAATCCCGCCCAGGGTTTTTAAGATCGTGGTCGCGTCGCGATTCGTTTTTTCTGCAAGCTGACGCGGACTGAGAGGCTTGTTGTTGTTTGCCAGGAACACCCGGAAGACACTATCCACCAGCGAAGTTTGTGGGTTAATGAAGTTAGGTGCTTCCGCAGCCTGTTTAATGGCCAGTCGCAGTGCATCCAACTGGAAGACTTCGCCTGTTTCAGGGTCAATATAATCCACGACCGCATCTTCGCTGCTGTGGCTCAGAAAGTCGCGTTGCTGGGAAGATACATGACTGAGCAGATAAATACGCAAATCTTCCGATTCACGTTCCCACCAGTCGTAATCAATGAAAAATTCCGTATCCAGTGTGGGCTTGATAAGTTTGCTGGGTTTGCCTGGTAATACCATAATCTATCTTTCCTGGTCGTCGCTTAATTTCCAGTAATCACCGCCTACATTTTCAAAGTCAGGATTGGCGACGAGTGTTGCAAAAATGGGCCCGGGCGGACACCGCTTTATCGCATTGACTGCGCTGTAGATGGTCTTCGCATGAGCTGTAGCCTGGGGTGTGAGCCGCCCTAAGCTGGGAATGACGGTGCGTAAAATGCCCGCCAGAGTTTTCTTCTGTTGCTGGGTGGTGTCAAACAGGGTATCGACCGCAGCCAGATCATCCGCACCCAAAATCATCAGATCGTCATACTCTGCGCCGATGGAACGTTTATGATTCTCAAAGCTGATCTGATTATTTTTCGGTGTAATCAACCGAATCCATTCGGTGCGGGGGCGATAGGCGTTAAAATTTACAATGACCTTGCCGGGCGTATCGCTTTTGCTGACCGTGACATAGGCGCCAATGGGCAGGCGATGTTTGCGGAAAAATGTGTCCAGCCCGTAGATATAGCGGTCTTTACGAACTACCCAACCACGATATTCCTCACCATCCTGACCATCCACCATCGTGACAAAGACACGCGGCGTTTGTTGGGCTGTCGGGAAAATCTGCCGCATGTGAGCGTTTAGGGGTAGTGTGCCTGTGCGGCGGTGAGAGTAAATG
Organism: Aggregatilineales bacterium; assembly: GCA_038258185.1. GTDB lineage: Bacteria > Chloroflexota > Anaerolineae > Aggregatilineales > Phototrophicaceae > JAIOHN01. The sequence goes on from JBBSQD010000037.1 coordinate 16,191, forward strand.
AGAGTGATGGTTGCCTGTTCGATTTCTTCGCTGGCGGCAACCCCTTCAGACAGTTCGTCGTCTATATCCTCTTCCAGATCGAGCATCTGTGCTGTGAGCAAAGACCGATCATAGGGAATGGGGGAGTAGTACAACATGGATGGGGTACGCTGCACCGCATCCGGCTCTAATCGCTGTAAATACCAGAGGACACCACCTGCAGGGCCGACTTCATCAAAACGCGAGTCTTCGCGCAGGGCGTTATTCAGCGAGAAAATCTGTAACTCGCTGGAACCACTTGCAAGGCCACCCATTTCAGTAATGATTTCTTCAGGGGAAAGCGGGCCACCCCCGTTGATATCCAGCACAGCTTCCGCCAGATGTAAATGGCCTTCATTGATCTCTACCACCAGTTCCCGCGGGAACCATTTTCCAGCGACCTGAATCAGCGATTCATTTTCGCTGAGGGCGTTCTCGACAGTGTAGATAATATCATCACCCACACTGTCCATGATTTCGTCAATAGAAAGTTCGGCAGTGCTCAATTCAAGCGTTAAGCCGTCATTGTCAGTTTGGGAAAGGGCGTGTGGTGAGGCAAGTCCTGCTGCGAATTCCCTAGGCTTATCGGCGCGATTGTTTTCACTCTCGTCGAATTCCACCGCAATAACCTCGAACGTATCGTATTCGGGGTTATGACCGGTACGGACATCTAAGACCTGGCCTGAGGCGAAATTAAACGCCGGGAACAGAAGTTTCTGACCCGACTCATAAGAGTGACTGGGATTGTAAATACGCGAGTCTTTATATTGCTCGCGCAGTTGTGTCACTTCCTGCGTCAACCGTTCTTCGATAAGCGCCTTCGCCAGAGTTTCTGTACTCAGGGGCTTCTCTTGCTCCAGCAGCATGCTGGTTAAATATTCGATATCGTCTTTGCCAACTGTAAAGTTGCGCGTCCAGTGATGACTTTGCATCAAATGCTACACGCCTCCAAAATAGATTTTGCGGGGAAATAAAGATGAATGCGTGAAAATAAATTGTTGATATCACACAAACAAGAGGCTAATTATACTTGAACTCTTCACTTTATTGCAAGCGTTGGGTTGACCCCGTATATTGCGTGAGTTATACTAACCGCTCATATCTACCGTCAAAAAACTGTCTCTGACAGTTGTTTATTTGTATGAGGTGAATACATGTCTACAAAACGTACATACCAGCCGAAAATCCGCCGCCGTAAGCGTGTGCATGGTTTTCGTCAGCGTATGCAAACCCGTACTGGCCGCCGTGTGATTAAAGCGCGTCGTCAGCATGGTCGGCATGTTCTGACAGTGCAACCAAACCATGTGAAGAAAGTTAACTGGAACGCTTAATTCGACAATGATGAGTCGGTACAGACTTTGTCGGGATGAAGATTTTGAACGGCTTCGCCTAGAAGGCTGTACCTATCAACATCGATTCTTCACGTTAAGTGTTTTATCCAATGGTCTTACCTACAATCGTTTTGGGTTTATTACCAGCAAACGATTGGGTAATGCAGTAACCCGAAACCGTGTTCGCCGCCAATTGCGGGAAGTTATCCGTCATCTCCAACCCCATTTACGGATCGGTTATGATGTCGTTATTGTCGCACGGCGAAATATCGTCGGGCAACCTTTTCGGGTTATCTATCGTACAGTAGATAGTATGATGTCTCAGGCGGACATAGTAGAAGGTGATGTCTTGTGAAGGTTATTGCCCTGGCTTTGATCCGCTTTTATAAGCGCTTTATCTCACCTGCTTTACCATCTGCCTGCCGTTTCTATCCCACTTGCTCGGTATATACTTACGAAGCAATCGAACGCTACGGTTTTTTGCGCGGAAGCTGGTTAGGTATGAAACGTATTTCGCGCTGCCACCCTTTTAACCCCGGTGGTTATGATCCCGTTCCCGAACTTGAGGAGTAAGTAGCAAAGCATGGTCAGATTTTTGGCGCGACACCCTATGGTTGGCGTTGCGATATTCATGAGTATTTTTGTGGTCGGTTGCGTCCCTGTGCGTTTGGAAGCTTCCTGGCCTGCGTTAAGCCTCATCGAGGAAAGTAACGATATTGTCTTAACTTATAATGATCGCATCGTTCTGATTGATCCCGTCAGCGGTGAACCGGTCAAACTGCGTAATGTGGATGGTGAAGTCCGGCTTGACGAAAATGGTAACCCTCGTATGTGGGAGTTTACCGGCACAGAAGGCCAGGCACGACAATTCTATTCTGCCCCGTTACAGATTAACCCTGAAACATTGCTGGTCGCCACTTACGCTGACCGGCATATGTATGAAGTTGATTTACCCACTGCCCGAATCATCACTACTACCCAGGTGGATTTACCGGGACAAGTCACGGCTGGGTTGGCGATGAATGCCGATCAGATTTATGTCGGCATCAGCGAGCGAAATCTACTGGCGCTGGATAGTCAAGAATTCTCCACAAACTGGACGTTCCCCACTGGACAAGGGGTTTGGTCTGAGCCTCTTATTATCGATGATGTGCTTTATTTTGCATCACTCGATCATTTTGTCTATGCTCTAGATGCCGATAGTGGTGACGAAATCTGGCGTTTAGACCTGGAAGGCGCCGCACCCGGTACGCCTTTCTATCATAATGGTCATCTCTATCTGGGGAGTTTCGCCCGTAAGATTTACGACATTTCAATGAACGGTGAGATTCTGGCTGAATATACTACGGACAACTGGGTATGGGGCGAACCAACTGTCGTTGATGATGTCCTCTATGCGGCTGATCTGAATGGTACAGTCTATGCGCTCGATGTGGCTGACGGCAGCTTTTCGGAAAAATGGAAAGCTCAAGTGGGCACCCGGGCGATCCGGGCAACACCGGTTGTTGCTGATGATTATGTGATTGTGGGTTCCCGCGATCATAAGCTGTACTGGCTCAATCGCTCCGACGGCACTCTGGTTGAAGATCAGGGGACTGTGGACAATGTTCAGAATTTCCGTGTGCGCGAGATGTCAGGCGAAATCTTGTCCGATATGCTATTGATTGAACCGAGTGATACACTCGATATTCCTGAGCCTTACGTCATTGTCAGCTCGATAGCCAATGAAGAACTGCTTTCGGCTTTTACGGTGAGCAATGGTGAACGTATTTGGACTTATGGACGATAGGCCAGGAAGGAGTTAGCAAATCATGTGGGATTTGATTCTTAATCCGTTTATCACGGTACTTACCCTGCTGTACTCGGTTTTGAACCGTGATATTGTGCTGTCCATTGTCGTCTTTACGATACTGGTACGTGTGGCTATTCTGCCGTTGACCGCCCAGCAGCAACGCTCGGCAAAGTCGATGCAGAGATTGCAGCCAGAACTGAAAAAGCTGCAAGATAAGTACAAGAATGATCGTGAAAAACTTGCCCAGGAACAGATGGCGCTCTATAAGGAACACGGTGTGAATCCTTTGGGTGGCTGTTTGCCACTGGTCATTCAGTTCCCGATTTTGATTGGTCTGTATCAGGCAATTATCTTCACGCTGGCGGCCACGCCGTTTCAGTTGATTGATTTGTCTGGCCGGTTTTTGATCCCCGGGCTGGATGGCCTGGTACCGCTGAACAATATGTGGCTGGGTATGGATCTGACCAAGCCGCCAACCGTGAACCCCACCTGGGCGCTGGCTTTGCCGGCACTGGTATTGGTGACCACCTGGTTGCAGTCTAAGCTGACTGTTCCCCCGGCACCGCCAAGTGATGATGGACAGCCTAATCAGGCACAGGCCATGTCGCAGTCGATGACGACGATTATGCCGCTGATGTTTGGCTTTTTCTCATTGTCATTCTCTGTCGGCCTTTCGATCTATTTTGTGGTTTCGAATGTTGTCGGTATTCTGCAGTATGGTTTGATGGGGACGAACCCCAAATTTGACCTGGGTAAAATCCTGGGATTCCGGCGTGATGATGAGGATGCAGACAGCCCGGCTCTCAAGTCAAATATGAAGCGACCGGTGGAGAATAAGCCTGCCCTGAATAGTGGCGAAAACGGCACCGGCCAGAAGAAAGTCAAAGAGAAAACGCGAGTCACGCGGTCAAAATAGTGCGAATTAGATAACGAATTACACGGACGCGCTTAAATTTGCGTCCGTCTCATTTTAAGGATTTCCGAATGAGTGCAGAACGCTTCATAGAGACTACAGGGGATAGCGTAGAAGAGGCTATTGCCAACGGGCTAGCCGAACTTGGCGTTGGGCCGAATGAGGTCATTGTCGAAGTTTTAGAAGAACCTTCCCGTGGCATGTTCGGTCTGGGTGCGCGGCCAGCACGCGTGCGTCTCCAAATATTGAACCGGCCCGCACCGCCTACATCGCCTGCTCCCCCACCTGCTGCTGCTCAACCCATCGAGGAGTCCGCTCCTCCTGCGCCGGTTGAGGATAAATTTTTGTCTGACGATGAACCGCTGGAAGAAGATGCGGAAGTTGCTCGTGTGGTATTAACCGAAATTCTCGAAAAACTTTCTATTCACGCCAATGTGGCTGTACGCCGTGCCGAAGAAGAAAGCGAAGATGACGAGGAAGAAGTGCCCTGGTTGCTGAATGTAACCAGTACCAGTGATCTGAGTCCGCTTATTGGACGCCGTGGAGAAACCCTGTCTGCACTTCAGTACATCACGCGTCTTATTACCAGCCGCGAGTTACAACGTCGTGCTAATATCGTTATTGATGTCGATGGTTATAAGTCGCGCCGTACCAGCAAACTGTTTGAGCTGGCCGATCGGATGGCTAACCAGGCTGTCGAACAAAACAGCACTGTTACACTGGAGCCGATGCCGCCTTATGAACGCCGCATCATTCATCTGGCATTGCGCAACCGTGAAGACGTGACCACACGCAGCGTGGGTGAGGGTGATTCGCGTAAGGTCACCATTGTCCCCAATTAGCTAATGGCCGAGCAACCCCCATACCTGCTTATCGGACACATTACCGCCGACCTTACACCCTCTGGTCGGCGTTTGGGTGGAACAGTTTCCTATGCTGCGCGGGTTGCTCATGCGTTTGGCCTGTCGGTTAAACTGCTCACCAGTGCCGCACAGCCAGAACCCCTTTTGGCTGAACTTAATGATTTTCTTGCTGATCAATTTGTTTTACCGGCCACTGACACCAGCACGTTTGAAAATATTTATCATGCAGGTAAACGGACACAGTATATCCGTGGTGTTGCCGCGCCGATTACCGCAGCTGACATACCCCCACAATGGATGCCTGCCCCGCTGGTGCATCTGGCACCGTTAACCGGTGAAGTCGATCCCGCGATTGTCCATAGCTTTAAAGACTCCTATATTTTACTCACCGCCCAGGGCTGGTTTCGCCAGTGGGGTGAGGATGGACAGGTACGCTTTAAGCGCTGGTTTGATGCCGATATTCTGAAGGCGATTGATCTGGTCGTCTTTAGTATTGAAGATATTGCCGAGGCGCCTGAACTGGAAGCGCTGATGGCTGAAACGGCTACCTGTCTGGTAGTGACGCGTGGTGATCAGGGTGGAACCTATTACTATCAGGGGCAGACCTATCACTACGACACGTTACGTTTGGAAGAAGTGGATGTGACTGGCGCGGGGGATGTTTTCGCCGCGGCGTTACTCTCAGGCATGCAGATTTTAGATTATGACATCCACCTGGCCATAAAGGTTGCATCCCGCTTGGCCGCAAATAGTATCACGCGAGTCGGACTCACTGGCACCCCTGGTGCTGAGGAAGTTCAGGACATTTTACAGAAAGCGCGAATGAATAAACCATGATTGATCGTGTAATTTACAATGGCAACATTATTACGCTGGATGCTCGTCAACCTCAGGTTACCGCTTTAGCCATTCAAAATGAGCGCGTGGTCGCCTGGGGCAGTGACAGCGACATGCTGGCGCTGGCTGATGCGCAGACCGTGCGCGAAAACTTAGATGGTAAGACGGTCATCCCGGGTTTGACCGATGCTCATATTCACTGGTTATGGACGGCGCGGTCATTACAGGAAGTCGATGTGTTCGAGGTGCCGTCTAAGGCGATTGCGATCGAGCGGGTCGCGGAGCGTGTACGAAAATCCCCGGCCAACAATGACTGGATTTCAGGGCGCGGCTGGGCTCAGGATTACTGGACGGATTCGGCATTTCCGAGCGCGGCTGATCTGGATGCGGTTGCACCCCACGTTCCGGTTTATCTGGGCGCGAAAAGCGGCCATGCCTGCTGGGTGAATAGTGCGGCGCTTAAAGCCTGTGGGATTAACGCCAATACGCCCGACCCGACTGGTGGGCAAATTCAGCGCGATGCGCACGGTGAACCGACGGGTATTCTGTTTGAAACCGCGATTAATCTGGTGACTGATCAAATTCCTGCGCCAGCGCTGGACACCCTGGTTGATTATATGGCTGATGCGCAGAAATTGGCGCTGGCTTCTGGTTTGACGGGCATCCACGACTTTGATGGCCCGGAATGTCTGCGCGGGCTGCAAGCCCTGCGTGAGCGCGGTGATCTGCATATCCGTGCGCTGAAGAATATTAATAAGGAATGGCTGCCTGCCGCTTTGGAGACGGGTCTGCGCTGGGGTTTCGGTGATGACTGGATTCGCATCGGCGGGTTGAAAATCTTCGCGGATGGCGCGCTGGGCCCACGCACGGCTTACATGATTGATCCGTATGAGGGTGAGCCGGATAATTATGGCATTTCGGTAACGGATAAAGAAGAGATGCTGGAATTGGTCAGCAAAGCGAGTGCGGCGGGTTTACCCTCAACCATTCACGCGATTGGTGACCGGGCTGTGCATGATGTGCTGGATGTCTATGAAGCTGTGCGCCGCGAAGAAGCTGAACGTGGTGATGCACGTCAGACACGCCGGCATCGGATTGAGCATGTGCAGATTATTCACCCCGATGACGCGCACCGGCTGGCAGAGCTGGATGTGATTGCCTCCATGCAACCGCTGCATGCTACGTCGGATTATGTGTCGGCGGATCGCTATTGGGGTGAGCGCAGCAAGTGGGCTTACAATATCCGCCTGCAATTGGAACAGGGTGCTAAAATCGCACTGGGTTCGGACTCACCTGTAGAGCCGTTTGAGCCATTGAAAAGTATTTATGCGGCGGTAACCCGACGCAGAACCAATGGAGAACCCGGCCCGAAAGGTTGGTACCCTGAACTGCGTCTGAACATTGACGAAACCATCAGTGGCTATACGATTGGCCCGGCTTATGCGGCAGGCATGGAAGACCGGCTGGGCAAACTGGCCCCCGGTTTTCTGGCAGACCTGGTCGTGCTGGATCGTAATGTGTTCAAGATTGACCCCGAAGAACTTCTGGAAACTCAGGTTTTGGGGACAATGGTCGCGGGGACGTGGCGTTTTGGTGGTATTTAGCAGTGTTTTATAGGATAAAAAGTAAGAGGAGAGTGTGATCATGAGTGATCGTCCCGGAATGATGGTTGGGCCTAATGAGCATCATGTGCAAGGCCCCATGCTGGAAGTAGGACAGGCTGCACCGGATTTTACCCTGATTGCCAACGATCTTTCGCCCCGTACCCTGGCAGACTATGCGGGTAAGGTGAAGGTCATCAGCGTTATTCCCTCGATTGATACCGGTGTATGTGCTGCACAGACCCACCGTTTCAATAAAGAAGCTGTCGAACTTAGCGATAATATCGCAGTGTTGACAGTGAGTGCCGATTTGCCATTTGCCTTAAAGCGTTACTGCGGTAATGAAGGTATTGATAAAACTGAAACCCTGAGTACCTACCGTGATATGCAGTTCGCTCAGGATTACGGTGTATACGACACCGATTGGCGCGTCTGCCAACGATCAGTATTTGTGGTAGATCAGAATGATGTGGTGCAGTACGCCGAGTATGTCCCGGTCATCGGCAACGAAGTCAGTTTTGATGTGGCACTGGCGAAAGCCAAAGAACTGGTCTGACCAGCTTTGATAGAGCAGTGATTTTATGGGGCAATCTGAGTCAAGATTGCCTCATTTATTTTACTTATGAGGAGGATTTGATGTCTGATATACGGGTGCAAAGACTGGCAAATGTGCTGGTGAATTACTCGACTGAAGTACAGCCGGGTCAGTGGGTGGGTATTCTGGGGGATGTGCTGGCGCTGCCCGCCATTCGTGAAGTGTATCAAGCTGTTTTGCGCGCGGGCGGCAACCCATCGGTCTTTCTGAGCGATGAAGCTATGATGCGTATGTTTTTGCGCGAAGCGGATGATGATCAGGTGGCTTGGCTTGACCCTGCTATGAGCCTTTATTATGACAAGGCCGATGTGTATATCCGCATTGGCGCACAGGGGAATACTCGTGCCATGACCAATATACGCGGCAAGCGCATGCAGCAGGTACAGGCGGCGCGCAGTTCATGGCTGGATACGCGGCTTGACCGTGCAGCGCAGGGTGAGATGAACTGGGTGGGCACGCTGTACCCCACCGAAGCCAGCGCCCAGGAAGCCAATATGAGCCTGGAAGAATATGAGGATTTTGTCTACGGCGCGACCTTCTGTGATCGGGAAGACCCGGTCGCGGCGTGGCGTGAACTCCATGCTGTGCAACAGGAGAAAGTGGATTGGCTGAAGGGTAAGCAGCAGGTGACACTGAAGGGACCAAATGTGGATCTGTCACTGTCGATTGCGGATCGCGTTTTTCTGAATGCGGGGGGCAATCGCAACATGCCGGATGGTGAGATTTTCACCGGGCCAGTCGAAGAGTCGGTGAATGGCTGGATTCGCTTTGATTATCCGTCAATTGTCGGTGGCCGGGCAGTGAAGGGTATCCAGCTTAAGTTTGAGCAGGGCAAAGTCGTTGAAGCCAGCGCTGAGGAAAACGACGACCTGTTACAAGCTCAGTTGAACACGGATGCGGGTGCGCGTTACCTGGGAGAATTTGCGATTGGTACCAACTTCGGCATCAACAAATTTACCGGCAGCATTCTGTTTGATGAGAAGATTGGCGGGACAATCCACTGTGCGGTGGGGCGCGGTTATAAAGAAACCGGTAGCAAGAATGAAAGCGCCGTACATTGGGACATGATCTGTGATATGCGCAATGACAGCGAAATTCACGTGGATGGCGAACTGTTTTACAAGAATGGCGCATTTGTCGTTTAAGTTAAACTGATAAAACGGGTGATGGAGACGGGGCAGAAATGCCTCGTTTTTGTTTGTCTTGAAAAGCCTGCAACCAATATGGAACTATTTTCCTCAGACACGGTACTTATGTTATAGAGAGTCAAAGGAGGGAATGGATGACCGATGATCCTGATCTGCTCCTGATCCGCGCGATGGCGCAGGGTGACGTGCAGGCGCTGGATGCGCTGTACGCCCGGCACGGACGCAGCATTCTGGCCTATTTACGAGGCTTGCTGACTGATCAACAGCAGGCGGAAGAAATATTGCAGGATGTGATGCTGGCGGCATGGCGTGGCGCGGGAGATTTCCGAGGCGAAAGCCAGGTGAAAACATGGTTGATCGGCATTGCACGACTGAAAGCGTTTAATGTGCTGCGCAGACACCAGCCGCAGTTAACGGTGCTGGATGACACTGTGCTTCGTGATGATGACAGTGGTGTATTCCGTAAGGTCGTACTGGATGGAGAACGTGAGGCGATTCGTAAAGCGTTGCATGAACTGCCGAGCGATCAACGGGAGACACTGGAGCTGATCTTTTATCACGAACTGAGCGGTGCTGAAGCAGCCGATGTATTAGGTGTGGCCGAAGGTACCGTAAAAAGTCGCCTGCACCGGGCAAAAGCGGCTCTGCGTGGGATTTTGCAACGAAAGGAGGTGGGTTATGGCGAATAAAACCTGGAAGGAATTACTGGAATTGTACCTGATTGGCTCACTTTCGGAGCAGGATCGGGCGCTGTTTGATCAGTATCTGGCAGGTAACGCGGCTTATCGTCGTGAAGTGGATGAGTGGCAGCAGATCGCACGTGTGGTGCGGATGGATGCCGAAGCGCGAGTTGACCAACTCCCTCCCCTGCGGCTGCCGGGGGTATATATCCCTGTGCAATCGCTGAATGGCTCTCACTCTCACAGGAAAAAGGAGCGTGTAAACATGCAAAAAATAATGACTTGGGAAAATGAAAAACGAAACCATCTGCCGGTAACTGCGCTGGTCGCGGCCATGACCGTTGTGCTGTTAGGCGGGTTGCTGCTGTTTTCAAACCGGGGTGGCGATAATAATCCACTGCTTTCGGGTTTTCAGCAGCCGGCCAGCGCAACGCCACTGCCCACAGCTACCCCTGTCGCAACAATGGTTGCTACTGCTACACCGTTTCCTACGCTGGTACCGACTTCAACACCCACAGCCTGGGATTCTGATGGGCGGATGCTGACAGGCTCGCCATCTGCGGTCACGGCGATGCCACCTACCGTGCCTCCTCCAATGAATGAAGGCGTCCAACCGCTAACTTTTACGCCATCACCGGTGCCATTTGCCGGGGGTAATCAATCGGCTGACCCACGGCTGACGATTACGCCGTCGCGACTGGAACCGATTATCTCGAACCCAGCGCGGCTGGTGGTTAGTACACGTCTGGCCATCGGCGATAGCGCGCAGGCGATTGATTGGGCGGGTGATGCTGTTGTGGTGGCGGGATTTAGTGGCGTGTGGCTGTATGATGCCTCACAGCTTGATGGCGCGACTCGGCTGCTGCCAGATGATACAGCACCCGGTCTGGTTTCAACCGTGTTTAGCCCGGATGGCACGTTAGTGGCTACGCTGAACTGGGATCGGATGCTGCGGGTATGGGATGTTGCCAGTGGAGCCAAACTGGCCGAAATGGCAAATGCGCCTTTGTGGGGTGATCTGCTGTTCATGCCGGATAGCACAGGTATCTATTCGACGCTGGACAGTGGCCTTGTGCGGTTGGATTTTGCGACTGTTACCGTGACGGCTGAATCCCTGCCCACGAGTATAAATGGCTATTTCCGCTACAGTCCGGATGGTGAAACAGCGGTTATACTCACGGAGCAAAGTCTGCTGGTTGTGCATGCCGAAAGTGGCGATCTGTTGTCTGAATATGATGGCGTGGTAGATGGTGTTGCCCGCATCCTGACCTTTAACGCGGATGGTAGTTTGCTGGCTGTGGGAACCACCGATGGCACGGTCTATATCTATGATCTGGTCGAAGGGGCAGTGATCAGGCAGCTAGACGGCGAAGGGCTGGTGATGGGGTTGGACTTTAACTCTGATGGTGACAAGCTGGCGATTGTCCGCAATGCCTGGGAACTGAATAGTCTGTGGCTGTACGACTTTTCTACTCAGGCGGAATTACCGCTGGTAGTTTACGACATCTCGCTGGTAGGGCCTGTGTTTGGGGACAACGGTCAGCAACTGTTGGTCAGTTCCGATGATGGGCGCCTCATTCTGCTTGATCTGTCGGAATAGTCGATAAAGCGTGTTTATCGGGGCGTACACATTATGTATACGCCCCGATCTGTTATTATCGGATGAGTAGATTTTCTTCATTTTCTTTGTCAACGAGTGCGCCGCGCAATTCCGTGATCTGGTCACGCAGGATAGCCGCTTTCTCGAACTCAAGTGCCTGCGCCGAAGCCTTCATTTCCTTCTCAAGCTCCTTGACCATGCGCATCATTTCATCACGCGGTAGGTCGGTCAGGGCGACCCCTTCAGCAGCGCCAACCTTCATTTCTTCGCTGACCATCGAACGCACCCGGTCGGTCAGATCACGCACCTGCTTGACAATCGCAGTCGGCTCGATGCCGTGTTCCTTGTTGTAATCATCCTGAATGGTGCGCCGACGATCAGTTTCGTCAATCGCCATTTTCATGGAGTCCGTCATTTTATTGGCATACATAATGACGGAGCCTTCGATGTGGCGGGCAGCACGCCCAATGTTCTGGATGAGCGCCTGACTGGAACGCAGGAAACCCTCTTTATCCGCATCGAGGATCGCCACCAGCGAAACTTCCGGCAGGTCGATGCCTTCACGCAGGAGGTTGATGCCGACAAGCACATCATAAATACCCATGCGTAAATCTCGTAGAATCTCGACACGCTCAATTGTCTGGATTTCCGCGTGGAGATATTGCGCGCGGATGCCTGACTCGATGAGGTATTCGGACAGATCTTCGGCCATACGCTGCGTCAGCGTGGTGACGAGGGTACGTTGTCCCTTCTTGATACGGCGTGAGATTTCCTGTAGCAAATCTTCGATCTGACCTTCAATAGGTCGGACACTGATTTGTGGGTCGAGAATCGAGGTAGGCCGGATAATCTGCTGGACAACGGCCTGGCTGATCTCGCGTTCGTACGGGCCGGGGGTCGCGCTGGTGTAGATGGTCTGACCCATGCGCTGCTCAAACTCCTCGAACTTTAGCGGACGGTTATCGAACGCACTCGGCAGGCGGAAACCGTAATCTACGAGGGTCACTTTACGCGCACGATCCCCGTTATACATACCGCGAACCTGCGGGATGGTCATATGGCTTTCATCAATGACCATCAGATAATCATCCGGGAAATAGTCAATCAGCGTGAATGGTGGGCTGCCCGGTGCGCGTTGGTCGAGATGGCGCGAGTAATTCTCGATGCCCGATGTATAACCGACTTCACGGATCATCTCAAGATCATAATTGATGCGTTGTTCCAACCGTTGGGCTTCTACCAGTTTGCCTTCAGCTTTGAAGGTGTGGAGCTGCTCCCCAAGTTCTTTTTCAATATCGGTCAGGGCCTGTCGGGTTTTTTCCTCGTCGGTGACAAACTGCCGTGCGGGATAAATAATCAGCGTGTCGTTGTGGGTAAGCAGTTCACCCGTTAACGGATCAAACTCGGTAATGCGCTCGATCTCATCACCAAACAGGGCGATGCGATAAGCGGTTTCGGCATAGGCCGGGACAATTTCTAAGGTATCTCCGCGGGCACGGAAAGTACCGCGCCGCAGATCCATATCATTACGGCTGTACTGAATCGCCACCAGTTTACGCAGGATGGTATCGCGGCGGATGGTATCGCCGACTTTAAGCTCGACAACGGACTTGCTCCAGGCATTCGGATCACCGATACCATAGATGCAGGAAACCGAGGCCACCACAATGACATCACGCCGGTAGTTGAGCGCAGCAGTCGAGGCCAGACGCAGCCGGTCAATCTGTTCGTTAATCTCCGTCTGCTTCTCAATGTAGAGATCATGGCGCGGCACATAGGCTTCTGGTTGATAGTAGTCATAGTAGCTTACAAAATACTCAACCGCGTTTTTGGGGAACAGCTCTTTGAACTCGGAATAGAGCTGAGCAGCCAGTGTTTTGTTATGCGCCATAACGAGGGTTGGGCGTTGCAACTGCTGGATGCATTGGGCAATGGAAAATGTCTTTCCTGTACCGGTTGCTCCAAGTAATGTTTGATGCTGAAGTCCATTGTTGATGCCTTCGACAAGCCCTTGAATCGCCTTGGGCTGATCGCCGGTAGGATGAAACTCGGAGACTAACTCGAATGGTGGCATGACATCTCCTTTAACAGAACGTCAGTTCGATTGGGGGATTCAGTATTATAGCTCAGATGATCCAGATAAGACAGTCTTATTCTGCGGCTGGGCGATGAATTTGATCGACCACGGGTACCAATTGAGCCAGCACATTGAAGATAATCGGGCACAATCCCGCCCCGGCAATAATGTCTGTCAGTGTCCAGCGAAAGTCAGGTGTGAAGACCGGATAAATTCGGCAGGAATCCGGTCGATGCTCATAAATGGTACACAGGTTCCCTGCCAGAAAGGCACATGGACGGGCACGGAATTTACCCCATTCGTCTTCTGCTGCTGCGGATTCGTGATCGATATAACGCGTGGTAATTTCATCGAGTGGAATATGCAGACCGGATGAAAGTCGTTGAGCGTCCGGCTGGGTGAGATAAACATCCAATGACCGACAGCAGTTGGCGCATTGTGTACAGTCAATTGCTTTAATAATCGGCATGGCGATTTTATCGACTAAAGCATCAATATCCGCATCGGTGAGATCATCATCCATTTCCAGCATGTAACGCATGACTTCAAAGTCGTCAAAGCGCTGGCTGGCGAGATGCTTAATTTGCTCAAGGTCAGTGATTAAATCGGTCATAAGGGAATCATAACCTAAGCCCTCAAAGGCGCAAGGGAATTATCTTAATGAAGTTCAAATGGCGAAACGCTGATTTCAGTATTGACTCTGGTGGGGGTGGCTGATATCATGTTCAACACATTGCGGGGTAGAGCAGAGGTAGCTCGTCGGGCTCAAGTTCGCAAGGTTAATGTGACAACGATACGCAAAAGTTGTCTTTAAAAACTTAATCTTGTATGGGCGGCATAAAAGGAAACTTTTATGTGATAACCTGTCAAATTCGGGGAAACCGGTCGCGCGGCAATCCCGAGCCAAGCTCCAAGTAAAATTGGAGAAGGTGTAGAGACTAGTAGGCAGGCACCTAAGTGATTTTGGTCATAAGGTGAAGGGATAGTCCAGGATTGATCTATTTCGGTAGAGGATGAAAGTCCAGCAATCTTGCATAACCCGGAGGTCGTAGGTTCGAATCCTGCCCCCGCTATTTACGTGGTGATATAGCTCAGCTGGTTAGAGCGATGCACTCATAATGCATAGGTCCTTGGTTCAAGTCCAAGTATCACCATAATAAAAATCTCACTAATAGTATTTAGTGGGATTTTTTGATTCTACTTGTTATGATTCATGACCTTAAAAACATGGTGATTTAAGGGAGTGATCAAATTGCAGGTGAAACGCGCAAAGCGAGAAGCAGCACGTCAATTACGTGTAGGTGGCATGTCTGTTCGTGATATTGCTAAAGAACTTGGCGTATCAAAAAGTTCCGTGAGCATGTGGGTAAGAGATATTGAACTGACAGAGGCGCAAATCGCCAATTTAAAAGAAAATCAATATCGTTACGGTGCACAGAATAAAGGTGCGCGAGTTAATCTGGAAAAATCTCGTATTCAGCGCGTGGCGTTCCAGAACGCAGGGCGCGAACGTGCTAAGACTGGAAGTCGATTACATCTTACTGGATGTATGCTCTATTGGGCAGAAGGGGCAAAAGCCAGAAATGGAATCTATTTTGCTAATTCTGATCCTAACATGATGACAATCTTTATTCGATTTTTGAGAGATGAACTGGGCGTTTTAGATTCTGACATCAAACTCCTTATTCACTGCCATTCTCATGATCGGAGAGAGATCGAACGTATTGAACAATATTGGCTTGACCTTTTAAGATTGCAGCCAGATGCTTTGTCCAAGACACAAATTAAGAAAGGCAGTGATACACGTAAAAATATTATTCAAAATGGTATCTGTAGCCTAAGAGTCTATAAAACTGAATTGACCCACCACATCTACGGTGCTATTCAGGAATATGGCGGGTTTGATAATCCCGATTGGCTGTTCTAAAGCATTTCGGTGTGCAGCAAATCGTCCCAGGTTTCGCGCCGACGAGCGATAGACCATTGATCACCGTTTACGA
>JBBSQD010000038.1:0-31344 GCA_038258185.1 Aggregatilineales bacterium
CATCCGACATTAAAAGTGTGCTTCGAGTGCCGGTGCCGCTGGATACTGCCCAGGCGACATTGTCCTCGACGAGATAATCTGGCACGGCAGAACCGGAACGCATGGCGACTTCGGCGGCGATGGTGCTGAAATCCTCCGGCATGGGACGGGTGATGGCAGTATCAGACTGCGCGGGAATGGTGTAAAACTCGGATTCAAACAGAGCGCCATCCACCGTAAGACTGAATACAACCTCAGCGTCCTGATCACCATAATTGGTGAGTTGGGCAAAAAGCTGCGGCGGTTGACCGGGCAGCGAACGGGTTGCCATCGCACTGATGGTGATGTTGGCATTATCCTGGCCGATGGGCACGTAGGTCACTTCACCGGGCACTTCCGGCAGTAAAGCCGGGTCACCTAGACCACCATCACTGACCACGACTAAATTGAAATCCGGTGAATTTCCGGCGCTGCCAATGGCTAATGTGAGTGCACCGCTCCAATCGGCGCTGGCCTGACTGGGTTGTGCGCCACTGATAGCGGCTATGAGCGCCAGCCGATCACTGGTGGCTGGGGTGATGACTTCGGGCACATCGGTCACGCGGATAATGGTCATGCTGTCGGTTGCCGACATGGTGTTGACTGCGTTTAAGGCTTCACGCTTGGCGGCTTCAAACCGCGATTCGCCATTGATATCGGTGGCATTCATGCTGGCGGAAGCATCCAGCAGCAGGGTAATCTGTCCCGCGCCGACTGCCGGAACGGTGATAAACGGACGCGCCAGCGCAAAGATCAACGCCGCCAGAATGAGCAATTGCAGCAGCAGCAGCAGGTTCCGTCGCAGACGCTGCCAGGGGGTATTGGCCTCATTGTCCTGAAGCAACTGCTGCCATAAAAACGTACTGCTCACCAGCACTTCGCGGCGGCGCAGACGCAGCATGTACAGCAGAATAATGGGGATGGCCAGCAGCGTGGCGATAAAGGCTAATGGGGTTAGAAAGGACATATTGTGTTGAATCCTCTAAATTGAAGTGCTTAACGCAAAGAGCGCGAAGATGCAAAGGCGCAAAGATTTTATAAGTCGATTTTCAAAGGCCATTTGCTACCCTTTTGATTCCGCTCTTGACGTATTTTGTTCCGAAGTTAATCACCAATCCTAATTTTAGATTGGCAAGCCGCAGATAAGTCAGTAATTGTGTTTCAAAAATTGGATTATGCGCAACCGTTGACTTACATTCAACGATCACCAGATTATTAACCAGGACATCAAGGCGTAATGGCGTGGAGAGTATTATGCCTTTGTAGTCAATTGGAATTAATTTTTGACGTTCGACAACTAAATCTTTCTGGCTCAATTCCCAGACTAAGGCTTCTTCATAAACACTTTCCAGTAAACCCGGGCCACCTAATGTGCGATGAACTTCAATAGCAGCTGCGATGATTTGAAAGCTCAGTTGATTTTCATCCATCAAACTTAAAACCTTTGCGTTCTTTGTACCTTTGCAGCTTTGCGTTTAATCTCTTTTGCTCATTTAGCGCAGTAGATTCAAACGCCGCATGTCGGTGAGGATAATCCGCTCCCAGGGGGTGCTGGTATCCACCATGAGATAATGCGCCCCACGCTTGAGCAGTTCGGCACGAATATCAGCCCGCCACGCATTCAGACGCTGTTTATACAACTCACGCATCCCGGCATCAATCGTCACTTCCTGGCCTTGTCCGGTTTCGACATCAACCAGCCGCAGATCACCGGCCAGCGGCGGCTCAATCTCGTCGGGGGACAGCACATGAATAATGCCGACCTCATAGCCGCGCCCCAGCAGGTCGTTGATTCCGTTAAGATGCCCCGAAGGCGAGAACATATCGCTGATAATCAAAATTAAACCGGGACGACCTCCGCGTAGGGCATAACTGCTCAGCGCCGGGTTGAGATCGGTCACGCCGCTGGATTGCAGATCACCGACGAATTTGAGCATCTGCAAGCCACGGGCGCGTCCGCGTGCCGGGCCAAATCCCTGCACACCCGCGCCACTCAGCGCCGAGAGCATCATGCGATCATTGCTGGTCATGGAGGCGTAGGCTAATCCCGCCGCCAGCCGTTTGCCGTAGATAAATTTATTCTGGTCGTAGACCGCTTCTTCCTGCGGCCAGTTCATACTGGCGGAGGTGTCCAGCACGATATGAACGGCGAGGTCTTCTTCATCTTCCAGTAGCTTGATGTAAGGCCGCTCCAGACGGGCGTAGATATTCCAGTCCAGGCGGCGCAGATCATCACCGCGGGTGTAATTGCGATAATCGGCAAACTCGATACTGGTGCCGCGCTTGGTGGAACGGCGCTCGCCTTTGGTCGCCCCGGCGCGTACCCGGGATGACCACAGCATAACCTGCTCCAGTTTGCGGCGGGTTTTCTCGTCAAAAATTTTATGATCGGCCAAGAGTGACCTCTTTTTCTGTTAACTGCTGCACCAGATCGGTTACAAAATCAAAGATGGCCTGCATCGGTGATTCCTGTATGACATCCACCGAATCGCGTGGGCCATTGTGCATGGTTTCCATGATAGAGGGAACGATGCCAGCAGGAATACCTAGCTGAATACAGAGTGCCACATCCATCAGACTTTCAATATCCTCTTCAGGGAGAGTGCAAAGCGTTACTGTAGGAATTTCTTTTCGCTCAAAAGCAACATTGTCTCCCGGCGGCATACGCTCAATGATGTTTAAAGGATGTCGACCAGATTGCTCCAGGGATTGTAAGGCTGCATCCAAAGTTGTATCAGATGTGTGTTGTTCGGGCGCAACAACGATCCGCTCACCCACGCCGCAGATATCCAGATTAATCATGCCGCGAAAGGCGTTAGTTGAATGTTGCTCAAGATAGGCGCAGCTGCCGATCATGCCGAGTTCTTCCAGATCAAAAAAGACACAATCCACAGCTATTTGCGGATTAGTCTGTAAGAAATTTTCAACCAGCGCCAGCAGGACACACACACCAGTGCCATTATCATTTGCTCCGGTGCTGCCCCGCACACTGTCGTAATGCGCGCCGATAACATATTCGGCAGGCCCGCTACCGAATGAAACAACGATATTTTCAGGCCAATAAGCGTCTGACTGCTGGCGGTAATGCACAAATGGCGCATTCATCCCACGCAACAGAGTCAGCAATTCGGTTCGACGTACCTCCTGATCTGCAGAAGAAATCTGTGTGAGTGCCGCCATGAAATTCATCTAAGCCAAATCCAGCTTATATACGTGTTCGTCATCATCAATGATGCCGGTATCCTTAAAACCCACGCTTTCATACAACGCCTGGGCGACATCATTGCCTACTTCAAACATAATATAAAGTGTGTCCAGCTTGAGGCGCTCACGGATCAGGTCAATGCTCAGTTGCAGCGCTTTGCGGCCATAGCCTTGTTTCTGATAACGCTGGTCAATCATCAAACGCCAGATTTCCCAGCCAGTTAAGCCGCCAAATTCGCCCATACCGTACATCATAAAACCGACCATTTTGTCGTCGGCGTAAATGCCAAACGGCTCAAACGTATCGGTCGGGTCCTGATACAGATATTGCAGCAGTGACCAGGCATTGGTTGCGACGAAACTCCGCTGATCATCCGCCACTTTTAAGTTGCCACATTCGCGCCAGTTGTCGCGGGTAATCGGCTTTAAGCTAATCTCGCTCATGCATCCTCGTTTACGCGGGTTGTTTGCGGATTAGGCTGGTCAGGTCACTCACGATATCGTCTGGGTTAATGCCTTCCGCCAGCCCCTCAAAATTGAGCAGCAGCCGATGGCGTAACGCACTGGCGGCAACGGCCTGAATATCCTCGAAGCTGACGTTAAAGCGGCCTTCCAGCAGAGCATTGACCTTCGCGCCGATAATCAAGGCCTGCGCACCACGTGGGCTGGCGCCATAACGCACGAAATCCCGCACCATCTGCGGCGCAGTCGGGTTTTCCGGGTGGGTAGCGACGATCAGCCGCGCGACGTATTCGTTGATGTGACTGGCTACCGGGGTATCCAGCGCCAGCTTACCCATGCTGATTACCTGTTTGCCATCCGCGACTTTCTGCGGTTCGGGGACATCCGCGCCGGTCGTGCGCTCCAGAATATTGACGATCTCATTCATGGATGGGAAAGACACATTGACCTTGAACATAAAGCGGTCAAGCTGGGCTTCTGGCAGCGGATAAGTGCCTTCCATCTCCAGCGGATTCTGGGTCGCCAGCACGAAGAAGGGCGGTTCCAGCTTGTAGGTGCGGTTGGCGACGGTGACGGTTTTTTCCTGCATGGCTTCCAGTAAGGAAGATTGCGTCTTCGGTGTGGCGCGATTGATTTCGTCCGCCAGAATCAGATTGGCGAAAATCGGCCCTTCGTGGAACAGAAACACGCGTCGGCCTTCTTCGGTTTCCTCCATGATGTCCGTGCCAGTGATGTCCGATGGCATCAGGTCGGGCGTAAACTGGATGCGGGAAAATCTGAGATCGAGCGCATCCGCCAGTGTGCGGATCAGCATCGTTTTGCCCAGACCGGGTACGCCTTCCAGCAACGCATGCCGACCCGCCAGAATGCAGATCAACACACTGCGTACCACATCTTTCTGTCCGACAATCACCCGCCCGACTTCGGCCTCAATGGCCTGGGCGATGCGGGAAAATTCCTCGATATTGGTGTTTTCCATGTTTCAGTCCTTAGTAGTAGATTTTTGGGTCAAGAAATAAGCATAAATTGATGAAATTAAAATATCCAGATAAATTATCAGTGGGATAATGAACAAAATCTGAAGTGCTACCCACTCGAAAGATAGAAATAAAAACCCTACATTGCCTAAGATAGCAACCCATCCGATTGGTAAAACAAATAATGCTAGTAAATCGGCATTTTGAAAATAAGGGAGTGCTAATGAAGCAGTAGCTGCTACTAAAATGATTCGCTTGGCTCTGGTCATAGGTACAATAAGTACAGGTAACCACAAAATCAAAGATAACGGGCCAATGTAACGCCATAATGTAATATTGGCGTGATTAATAACCGCTCTTTGATTATAGGAGGCTATAATTCCCAATGGCCATAGGGGGTAGAGGATGAGCGAAATAACTGTTATAACAGTTGGAACAATTAGCACACGTATACGTTCACGCCATGTTATATCTGCTAATAGCCAAAGTGCTAACCCAAGCGGAAACCCTGCTTGATATTTAGTGCAGGCAAGGATAAGACCCAAACCTGCTATATGCCAGCGACGTGAACATAACCCCCACCATAATAAGGCTAACCCGGCAACAATCACGCCGATAATCTGCCCATAGAAAACAACATAAAACATTTGATAGGTTAATAAAGCAAGGCCGCTGCGTCCACCAAAAACACGACCTGCAAACCAGATTCCCAAAACATTGGCAGTAGTCCACAGAGTTAACGCCAGATTGAACTCTAAAAGACTCAATAGTTTGAAAACAGGTAACAGCCAATATGCATAAAAATAATTCAGCCGGATAAATCCACCCTCTGTTGCTGTCAGATAGACCTCAAAATCAATTCCAGGTCTGATGGAGGATTGTGCAATCATCAATAGTATGAGCGATATATTAAAAGCAATGCCAAAAAATTCAAGCAAGGAAGGGCGTTGCCTGAGCCGTTCATTGATAATGTCAATATCCCCAGTAAGCATCATGCCACTAATCAAGTGATAACCTCTCTGTCGTATTAGCGATTAGGCTCTAATGATGTGAAGTAGTCGCGCACCACGTCACGCAGGCCGAGCGGGATATAATCGCTTTCCAGTGAGCGCGTAGCGGATTCGCTGTAGTCGCTGAAGACCTCGTTATAGGGCACCAGGGATTGACCGGAAGGATTCTGCGAAAATTCGCCTTCCTGCACGGGCATGTCACTGGCATCCGGCTCCAGAATGATTTCTTCGCCGCCTTCACCACCGATGCGCCGTGGGGCGTATACCTCGGAGAACTGGCCTTCGCCCTGACCATCTGGATTATTATCCGCACCGTTGGCGCTGGCCTGACCGCCGCTTAGTTCATCGCTGCCAGCATCGCCGGGGGCATCACCCGCGCCGCTGCCTGTCCCGGCCTGAGGCACACCGGATTGCATTTGCTGGCCGGTCTGGTTACTTTGTTGGCTGGATGAAGCGCCGGACTGTTCACCGGGTTGCTGCCCCTGTTGCGAGCTTTGCTGTCCCTCTTGCCCTTGCTGCTGGCCTTCCTGTCCCTGTTGACTTTGCTCACTCTGCTGGGAACTTTGCTGCCCTTGCTGACTTTGTTGACCCTGCTGACCTTCCTGCTGTTCGCCCTGTTGGCTCTGCTGCTGGCCTTGTTGCGACTGTTGCTCACTCTGGCTTTGCTGCTGGCCTTCCTGGCTCTGTTGGCTTTGCTGTTGCTGGCCAGACTGCTGTTGCGGGTTTTGCTGATTCTGCTGCTGTTGACTTTGTGCCACCTGCTGGGCGGCCTGCTGAAGCTGCTGTGCGGACTGGTTCAGTTGCTGGGCGCTTTGCTGCTGTTGTTGGGCTTCCTGCTGCTGCGATTGCATACTCTGTGCCGCCTGATTGAGTGCTTCCTGTGCGGCCTGAGTATCGCCATTACGCAGCGCTTCGGCTGCATCGCGCAGAGCCTGCGCGGCTTCGGGATTGGTGGATTGCAGCGCATCAGCGGCTTGCTCCAGGCCATTGGCGAGTTCCTGAAGTTCGCTCTCGCTCATATTTTCAAGCTGTTCGCTCAGTTCCTGCATTTGCTCGGATGCGCCCGACTGCTGGCCTTCCGCACCGGCCTGCTGCTCTTGCTGTTGTTGCTCGGCACCCTGCTGGCCGGATGCTTCACGCAGGGCATTCGCTGCCTGCTCTAAGGCCGCTTGCTGTTCCGCCGCACTCTGCTCAACCTGATCGGCCTGTTCCTGTAACTGGGCTTCAGTTTCGGACAAAGCGGCAAACGCTTCTTCCGGCGTAATCGCTTCCTCGTCTAATGTTTTTTGGGTGTTATTGAGTTGTTGCAAAAGTTCTTCGCGCTGTTCTTCGCTGAGGCTGGTATCGGCTGCGACTTCTTCAGTGATGCGTTCGAGTTCGTCTTCTGCCGCAGCGATGCTGGCCTGTTGGGTCTGGGCTTGCTGCGCGGCAGGACTTTGCGCATTAGGGAGCAGCAGCAACAGCAGGAAAATGATCGCCAGAACCAACACGCCAACCCATGAGCGCCAGTCCCATAACAGCGGGATTTTCTCTGTGGCTTCGACCGTTTGCGCGGTATTCCAGGCATCGTCAAGCTGATGCTGAGTCAGTTCGTCCGAGGCATGAATGCGGCCTTCGATCAGCTCCAGCGCGGTGGATACGCGCTCGCCGAGTCCAAATTCCACATCAAACCGCCGGGCCGCGACCAGCTTCGACTGTGGCCGCAGCCAGATCAGCGCCAACAGGGTCAGCACACCCGCGACCAGCACCAGCGCCGTAATCAGGATAATCTGCTCAGACGGTAAAAATGCCTGTAATCGGGCGATGGCAAGCAGCAGAATGCCAACGACCAGCCCCGGGAAAAACGCACGTGGCAACCATAAGAGGGTGCGCTGTAAGTTGCGTCGCCGTTCCCAACCGCTGACCAGAGTAGTCAGTGCGGTATTTTTATCCTGTAGAATGACCTGTGTTGCCATAATTGCCTCGTCAGGGATTGACTATCTGTGGAGGAGGACATGCTGACCGCAGCATCTCCTGTGAAGCGTTGCTTTTACATTACACCATAACGGCCTGCTACGTTCAGAAATAATTACACCACAGGCCGGGACTTTCCTCAAATGCTCATGCCTCTACCCGGCGCATCCGGCGGACAGCCAGCACCACCAGCACCGTTGCAATCACCAGATAGAGAATGGTGAAACTGATCCACGGTGACACGACCGGAATCGTGCTACCATCACTGCTGAGTGTCAGCACCCAGAAACCAGCCACCTGACGCTCGGTCAGCAGTTGTTGGGTGACCAGTGCAGCCGTGATCGGATTCAGGCTGACCAGAATGAGACCCACGTAGACCATGATCGCTTCGATCACGGGCGATGAGCTGACCCCTGTACCAAAACCGGATACCGCATTCACGAAAGCATTGAGCAGCGGAAAGTTGA
The DNA here is from genome assembly GCA_038258185.1 of Aggregatilineales bacterium. Taxonomy (GTDB): domain Bacteria; phylum Chloroflexota; class Anaerolineae; order Aggregatilineales; family Phototrophicaceae; genus JAIOHN01. The sequence goes on from JBBSQD010000038.1 coordinate 8,092, forward strand.
TGAGAATCGGCACGCCGAAAGCGACCGCCAAAGCCACGGTATAGGAACGGACACTGGCGGACAGGGTGCGCGGTGTGATGGCGGAGAAGAAAATGCCGACTGTCCCCAGGGTGATGGCCGTGACGGCTAAAATCACAAACGAAAGTACCAGTTCCGCCTCGCTGACACCGCCGAAAAGAAAGGCGATACTTTGCAGCGGAATGGCCGAAAAAAGCAGCAGCACAATATAACTCAACGCTGATTCGAGCTTGCCAATGACAAATGACGGACTCGCCAGCAGGGTGGTGCGTAAGAGGTCATAGGTCTGGCGTTCGCGTTCACCAGTTATGGCTCCTGCGGTAAAGGCTGGAGCGATGAAAATAATCAGCAGCAGTTCAATGCCGACCAGACCGATAAAGAGCACGCGACCAATCGAACCCGCCGATGACGAGCCGGAGGCCTGATTCTGTGCAATGAGGATCAGATACATCAGGGCAGTAAAGCCGCTCATCAGGCCGAGGTAAACCGTCAGCACGATGAAGGCCCGAACGCCGCGCATCCGTCCACGCAGTTCCTTGATCATGACCGGGTTCACCCGGAAAGCGCGCAAATCACTGCTGAACACATAGGCGCTCACTAAAGTGGTGGCGATGGTAATCAGCGCCGGAGTGAAACCAAAAATGATCACGCCAGCGATATTTGCCACAATGATCACAATCAGCGCGGGTAAAACCCAGATCTCACGCGCCAGCACCCCGACCATCATCACCAGCAGCAAACTGATATTGACCAGCAGCAGCAGAATCACGATGGCAACCGCGGCATCATCCGCCCCACCGAAACCGCCTAAGAGGGCAGCATGCAGCGGCGTGAAAATGCTGGAAATTGTCTGTAAGCCGCTGAGCAGTGACCCGATCAACAACAGCACGACTAGAGCGGCATTAATCAGCGCACCCCAGCGCAGGACGACTGCTGCGCGGTCTAAGCGGATTTCGCGGGGGGTCAATGCTTCTTCGGGGATCGTGACCCATTCCACCTGTTGTTCTGCCATAACGATAAGCCTCTATTCGTTGCTGCTAAGGTCAGTGCCTCTCTGTAATTTGCGCGTAATTTACATTACGTCACGATGCCTTTGGTGACACTCATGAACATCGATTCCAGATCCTTGGTTTCTTCATTGAATCCCAGCACCGCGATGCCGCCTTCAACCAGTTTCTGATTGATGGCTTCGACGCCTTCATCATCACCCGCAAAGTCAATGCGGACACGGGAACGCCCGTTTTTGGGTTCCAGCATGTGGATGGTGATAACGCCTTCGATACCCGCCACCAGCGATTTAACCGCTTCAGCGGCTTCGGGTGTGCGGACAGTGACCGTTAATTCACGGTGAGGCATCAACCGGGCGCGCATTTCATCCATGCTGCCCTGCACCACCATCTGACCCGCTTCGACAATGCCGATGTGGGTACAGATTTCAGCGACATCCGCCAGAATGTGCGACGAGAAAAAGATCGTTTTGCCCATCTTCGCCAGTTCAACCAGCAATTCACGGATTTCAACACGCGCACGCGGGTCGAGGCCGGATGCCGGTTCATCCAGAATCAACACGGCGGGATCATGGGCGAGTGTCCGTGCCAGCGATAAACGCTGCTTCATACCCCGGCTGAGTTTATCGACCATATCCTCGCGGCGGTGCGACAGATCGACCAGTTCCAGCAAATCATCAATCAGACGCTTGCGGTCATTTTCGGGGATGTCATAACAGGCGGCGAAGAAATCCAGATATTCCCAGACGCGCATATCGTCATAAACACCGAATTCGTCCGGCATGTAGCCAATGGCGCGGCGGACTGCGCGGGGTTCTTCCACCACGGAATGACCCGCAACCCAGGCTTTGCCCTCGGTGGGGCGGGTTAAGGTGGTGAGGACGCGCATGGTCGTGGTTTTACCCGCGCCATTCGGCCCGACAAAGCCATAAATTGACCCCGTAGGCACTTCCAGCGACAGACCGTTGACCGCTGTGAATTTGCCATAGCGTTTGACGAGGTCTTTGGTTTCGATAATCAAGCTCATCTCTGTTTATTCCTGCTCTATCGTCATGCCTATAGTATAACTTGAGTCTGCTTCAGAGAACTATATCGGGCTGAACACTTAGTATCTATTGATAATTTCATCTGGTACGGCCACGGCATGCCGTGGCCCTGCGCTAAATTTTATTTCGGATAGATTCTTAATGAGTGAGACGTTAAAAACGCCCGACCTGTTCCACACCGACCCGCAGATAACGCACAAAGCTGATCGATTCGTCGGCGGCAAGGCGAATTTGTACCGAGTTCTGTGTCCCTAAATAACGCGCCGCATCGTTGATGACCAACACGGCAGTGCTGGAATTTTCCTCCAACGGAATTAATTCCAGCGTCTCCCAGCCTTCCGCTTCCCAATCCCACACTTCCAGTAGAATGGTGTTGCGAATATTGCCGGGGTTATCCACCACCAGCCGCAGCGATTCGACATCATCAAGGACTGCATGGGGCAGCGGCGTAAAGCGGATAACGGCTTCATCACCGGGTTGCAGAACTGTGTTGACCGGCGCGAGACTGTCGGTGACACCGCCACGTTCCTGAGTGACCCACGTGAACTGATCCACACCGATGCGCACACGGCCAGTTGGCGGGGTGATGTCGACATTGAGTTCGATAATATGCAGCGTGGTATCGACTGCTTCCCACGGCACATCGCCTAAATTCGTTTCCAGCGGGATCGTGTCCGACCAGCCGGCCAGAAAGACCTGATCCCCGCGGGAGTTGGAAAAGTAATGATCGACATTGAAGGCCGACAGGAAAAACTGACGACGGCGGCGTTCCTGTTCTTCCGTGCTGTTATCCAGTGCGGTGGTGTAAGTGCGCGCATCGTACTGTTCTTCGCCCAGAATATCCGAGATAGTCTGTTCACTGGCGCGCAGTTCCTGCGAGAAGCGCTGCAAGCCGAAACGCGGCAGCGCAAAGCCCGATGTGCGCTCCAATGGCGAAGGCGCGGCAGGCTGGGGAATCGTGTCCAGCAGCACATCGAAAGTCTGCACGTCACCGGGTGCGAGAGGGGCTTCTAAACGCAGCGGCAGGCCACGTGTCAGAATCACCGCATCGGTCAGAGTAATGTCGCTGTCGTTGCGGACGGAGCCGCGCACAGCCCACGATTGATTATCGGTGTCATAAAATAACGAAGCCTGTCCATTAATGGCGGGCTTTTCGGTGATGCCGGTGCTGCTGAAAGTGGCGATAAAGCTGGCATCGACCAGGAAATTATCGGCCCGGAAATCGCCTTCCTGGCGGATATCGGTGCTGGCCTGGACGCTGCTGGCGAAGGGATTGGCCTGAATATTGCGCGCAATCGGGCGCAGGAAGCTGCCATCATCCATTGTCAGGGTGTAGGTGGTACGGCGTGGTGACAGCAGGCCGACCAGTCCATTGACTGTGGCCTGTTCGTTATCCGGCCAGGATTGCACCACGGCTAAACGGCTGAGTGTGACACTGTTGCCGCGCAGATTAAAGCCGACCAGCCACGCCAGCGCACTGAATACGATAATGAAAAAAGGGATGGTTAACCACGCGAATTCACGGCGATTGATGCGGTTCAGCACCAGATAATTTAACGGGCCAATCAGAGCGACATACACCGCCAGAAAGCCGCACAGTGGCAGCACATTCGGCAGCAGATCAAAACCGGGCAGGATTTCAGCCGCGCTGGTCGCCCGGTCGAAGTCCTTAAAGCCGTTCGACCAGCCCGGAACCGGATTGACCGAAGCCGCCAGCGTAAACCATAAATTGTTGAGTCCCGCCCAGCCACGCAGAGGCTGCGTCACCGGGTCGATTGCCAGATAATCCACCGTGCCCAGCCCGTAGGAACGCCGCGCCGTCAGCGGTAAATCATCCGCGTTGGCGAGCACAACCGCATCCTCGCTGAGGTCACCGGTTGCGGCCACGGTTTCGCCATCCAGCGTTTCGCTGAGGTTCGCCAGCGCGACAATTTCGCTGAAGTTGGTGACGGTATCGCTGCCCGATGGCATGAGTGGCAGCAAATCTTCCAGACCGCTGGCCGTGCCCTGCCAGTTGGCGCCACCCGTGACGATGAGATGACCGCCCTGTGTCACCCAGTCAGCCAAGGCGCTGCGCTGCGAGAGGGTCAGTGTGCCGGAGTCGATGTCGCTGAAAACCAGCGTATCAATGGCTTGTAAGCCCATCATCTGGTCGGGCAGATCCTCGATCAGCCAATTGGCCTGATGCGCGTTAAAGCCCCCGGCATGGACGGTAGAGAAATCCACCGAACCCGCGCTGGATTGAGTCAGCACGACATGAATCTGATCCTGAATGGAAACGCCGCGCATCGGTGCTTCCTGCGAGGTAATGACCTGATTATCCGCGTCGGTCAGCTCGACCCGCACCTGCGAGGCGAAACTGCGCGCGGTAATGTACAAAAAGAGGGATTGACGGGTTCCGGCAGGCAGATCCACTGGCAGGCTGAAGGTATTGGGGAAAGCATTGCCTGACGTTTCTGGCCGGACGATCAATTGTCCGCTGGTTGGGTCACCATCATTGCTGATGCGAATATGCAGAGGTATCCAGTAATTTTCGCGGAAGAGGCCATTATATCCGGCATCCACCGAAAGACTAACCACAGGGGTGAGGGGATCCTGGGCGGGTGGCGCAAAGCCTGTTAATAACAGCACCACCAGCCACAAACCTGCTAACCGGCTCATTTGAAGCATGTATGCTTGTCCTACAATAAAATTACAACACATCCAATAGACCATTTTGCCGCTTTAACGCCTTTATTGCAACAACGCTTATGCTTTCATGATATAGATCGCGTTTATGCGGGGTTGTTCAATGGCACACGATAGAACCGCACAAACGTATCCTGTGGCGTCAGAGTCACCACGCTGAAACCGGGTTCGCGCAGCATGGGATCATTGGCCGGGTCAATCTGGTTATACCAGGTGCGTGTCTGAAACCAGGCGCTGAGTGTGCTGTAATAACTGATGCCATCACGGGTGGTCACGGTGTTTTCGTGGATGTGGCCGAAAAATACACCGCGTAAGCGGTGGCGGGCTTTCAGCAGAATACGGTGCATCTCCAGACCGTTTTCCAGCACGATGCCATCCAGCCACAGGGCGGATAAGGGCAGCACATGATGGTGAATCGCCACGACTAAGGGACGGTCATCGTCGGCGCTGCACAGTTCATCCAGCCAGCGCAGTTGAGCGGCTTCCAGACGGCCACTGTGACCTTCGGGATGGTTGCTATCCAGACAAACAAGCTGCACCCCATTGACGCTGAATTCATAATCGAGATTGGGTTTGATCTGGTCGAAGGGGCGGCCTAAAAGCACCTGCTGGATGGCTTCTGACCGGTCATGATTGCCGGGGATGTAATGAATCGGATAGCGGATTTTGTTGAGCAGGTTGGCCGCGATGTGATATTCTTCGGCGCTTTCCGGGTCAGTCATGATATCGCCGGTATGCAGTACAAAGTCGATGGGAAATGGCAGCGCGTTGATGTGCTCGATCAGCGCCTCGACGCCAGCATAGGCGGAGAAGTCGACAAACTGACCGGTATAGGCCGGGTCGCGGTGTAAGTGGGTGTCGCTGATATGAATAAAGGTGAGTAAGGGCGGGGTCAACGTGTTCAAGAATAGCCTTTCATCAGGGTAAGATGGATTAAAGTGTAATGATACAGGATTATAACGGGATAAACTGACTTATAAGGCATCTATTATAAATAGGGATCAATGCAAGTGGAATTCTGCCTTCATGTAAGTTATCAGCGAAGGCCGGATTCAAATCGATAGGACAACGCACCATGCAGAAGCAAAAGACGGTATTCATCAGTTACCGGCGTACCAATGTGTATACTGCCCGTGCTGTTTATCAGTATCTTGTCGCTCATAACTATGATGTTTTCCTAGACTCAGAGAGTATCGATTCGGGTGCGTTTGACCGGGTGATTCTTAATCAGATCGCGGCACGTGCGCATTTTGTGGTGATTTTAACGCCAAGTGCCATAGAGCGCTGCCTGCAAGTAGGCGACTGGCTACGGCGCGAGATCGAACACGCGATTGACCTCAAGCGCAATATTGTGCCGATGATGTTTGAGGGCTTCCGCTTTGAGGATGTGCAGCGTTATCTGACCGGGAAACTGGCGCTATTGCAAGCCTATAATGCCATCAACGTGCCATCCGATTATTTTGATGAAGCCATGTCACGCCTAACCAGCCGTTTTCTGGAAAAGCCGCTGGATATGGTGCTTCATCCGACGCCGGTTGATGACCAGAACGAGGTCACACGCCACATGAATGAGGCCGCCAGTCAACCGGTGGTGCTGGAACATCTGCTGACGGCTGAGGAATATTTCGAGCAGGGTTATCTGCTGTCACGCCGCGGGGATTACAGTGATGCGATTGCGCGTTTTACCAATGCGATTGAGTGTAATCCTCTGGATGATCTGTATTATGTCAGCCGTGGGCTGGTGCGTCAGTTAAGCAAAGATCAGGAAGGCGCGATGGTCGATTTTGCGACGGCAATTGGCCTTAATCCAGAGTCTGCCCCAGCGTACTATAACCGCGGAAACGTGCACTATAATCGCGACGAGTACGAGAAGGCTATTGAGGATTACGACACGGCGCTGACTTTGAACCCACATTACAGCGAAGCCTTTCATAATCGCGGGGTGGCACGCGCCAAACTCAATCAACTGGAAGGCGCACTATCAGATTATAACGAAGCGCTGCGACTGAGGTCGGATTATGCCGAGGCTTATCACAATCGCGGGATTGTCCGCAAAAGCCTGGGTGATATTGCCGGGGCGCTTGCCGATTATGAGGCTGCGCTGCGCATCAACCCGGACTATGAGAGCGCCCGCAACCATCTGCAAGCGCTGAAAGGCCGCACGGACTAGCTGCGGATGATCTCCATATAGAACAGCCAGCCTGCGCTACTGCTGGTATCCGCAAACATGCGGAAAATCTTGTAGTCGCTGCCTGTGCATTCCCCACCGGTATAACGGGTGACGGTTTCGGGATTCCACCAGGCGGCGGCGGTGCGCTGCTGGGCACTGAGTACACGCTCAAAGTCGAATGTGGGACGATAATTATCGACTAATGGGAAATTGCAGGTGAGGAAACCAGAGCCACCGAACAGGCCGCTGAGTGCCTGGGGCGGCACCCGGAACTGTATCCAGTAGGCAGAATCTCCCCAATTCGCATAGTGAAATTCAGTCGCTGAAGTGGGGAAGGTGATACCTGCCAAACTCTGAATGGCGCGTTGAGCTTCCGCACCTTCACGTGAGCGAAAAGTGTTTAAGATGTTCGACTGCACAAAGTTGGTCATCGGTACGGCTGCAAGCACGCCGCACAGGAACATAAACACAAAACCTAATATTGCTAGTCCAACCGCACGCAGCATAATATCCCTCCAGTATGAGACAACAGATTATAATCGCACAAGTGGGCTACCTGCCAGAAATGGCGATTCCATCGTTATACCTGCGGCTGGCGGATAAAACGCTGCTGCCATAATTCCAGTGTGAGCAGGCGGAAGATCACTTCGGTATGGCGGGCGTGGCCGCTGAAGTGCGCGGTCAGCAGTTTGTCGAGTTCGGTGGGATTAAATAACTCGCGCACGGATGCCCCCGGGTCGCGCAGCACGTCCTGAATTTTCCCGGCGAGATCACCCTCGAACCAGTTCATGATCGGTGTGCTGAAAGGCTGCTTGGGGCGTTCGAGCGCGAAGGTCGGCAGGTAGGGACGCAGCGCCTCACGCAGCACATATTTGTTGCTTTTCATGCGGATTTCCGGCGGGATGCGCGCGGCAAAATCCAGCAGGACGGGGTCGAAGAATGGCACACGTGCTTCGAGTGAATGCGCCATCGCGGTTTTATCCTGCGAGAGCAGCGCGTTACCGGTGAGCCATGTATTGATGACCAGCGCCTGCGCGGTGTTAAAGGGATCGTCGCGCCAGCTTTGGGCGACAATGCTGCTGTAGGTGCGCTCACGATGGTGGGCCTGCTGCCACGCCGCGTGTAAATCCGGGCCGTAGAGGCGGCGGCGCAGGCTGTCGCTGAAGACCAGACCATCAAACGACTGCATCCGCAGCAGCGCCTCGTCACGTGGTAGCAGGGCATGACGTACACGGGGCAGATAGGTGGGCAGGGCGCCGATGTAACGATAACGCTTCATGGCGGGATAAGCTGCTTCAAGCGCACCCAAGGGGCCGCTGAACGGCGCGAACAGACTCCAACGGGCTTGCCGCGCCAGCATCTGCGGGATGTTGTGGTGATGCGGATAACCGCCAAAAAGCTCATCTCCACCTAAGCCAGTGAGCACGACTTTGACCTGCTTAGCAGTCATCTCCGAGAGCAGCAGCAGCGAAATAGCTGATGGATTGGCATTCGGCTCGTCGTGATAATAGACGTAATCCTCAAAGCCAGCCCACCAGTCCGCCGCGCTGATGACGCGCTCGTGATGCTCCGTCTCAAAATGCTGAGCGATGCGCCGCGCCTGAGACAGTTCGTTGTCGGGCACATCCATGTCATAGCCGATGGTGTAGGTTTTGATGCGGCCACCGGCTTCCTGAGCCATCAGGGCCAGCACTGCTGCGGAGTCGATGCCGCCGCTGAGGAACAGCCCCAGCGGTACATCACTGCGCAGATGGATGTGGACGGAATCGGCCAGCAGAGAACGGGCGGTTTTGATGATGTCTACTTCGTTGCCCTCACCCCCCGGCCCCCTCTCCCCATTTGGTAGAGGGGGAGATTTGCCGAATTGCCAGTAAGGATGCAGATGCGGCGGGCTGTTTTTCTCGACCACGCAGGCGTGACCCGGAGGTAAGCGGCGCACTCCCGCAAACAGCGTTTCCGCGCCGATCATGTAGCCGAAGCTGAGATAGGTATCCAGCACATCGAGATTCAGGCGGTGCGGTGTGTCGGAGTCGGCAAAGAGCGCTTTGACCTCACTGGCGAAAGACAGCTTACCGTCATGCTCATGTAAATACAGCGGCTTCATGCCGATGTGATCGACTGCGAGTATCAGTCGTTCAGCGTTGCTGTCCCACAGGGCGAAGCCGTACATGCCGCGCAGATGGGTGAGAAAATCCAGCCCGTGCTGCTCGTAAAGGTGAATGAGGGTTTCGCCATCGCCTTCGGTATGGAAGTGATGTCCCTGCTCGATGAGGGTCGCGCGGAGTTCGCGGTAATTGTAGATCTCGCCATTGAAGACCAGCGCAATGCTGCGGTCTTCATTGAACAGCGGCTGATCGCTGCCGTCGACATCAATGATGCTGAGGCGGCGCATTCCCAGGCCGACGTTGGGTGTGGCGTAGAAGCCATCTCCATCCGGGCCACGGTGGGCGATGCGTTGGCTCATGCGCCAGACAGTTTCCTGCTCGACGCGTCCATGCTGACTGAGGTCGATGATGCCACAAATTCCGCACATGGGTTATTGATCCTCGTTTGATTCTGGCGGATATTATAGCAGGTTTGGGTTAGTCAATCGTCGTGAGTCTCAAGTCGTTAGTCGCTGATCAAAAGATTCAACGCAAAGACGCAAAGACGCAAAGTCGCTAAGACGCTAAGTTTAAATTGGTGTTTGTTGCCGCCGCTGCCGAGGGGGGTGCGGCGGCAATGGCAACAATAATCTATAGTTCAAAGTGCTGAGTCAAAGATAGACCACGAAGGCACGGAGAACACAAAGTATGAGTTTAGTATAGGGGATTTTGAGCGCTTCAGGGTGGACAGATGTCCGGTCATTTGTCCCGTTTTAGTCCACAGTTATTAGTTGCTGGTCTTTAGTCAAAAGATTCAAGGCGAAGGAAAAGTTTTCGTTGATAGGGATAAATCAGATCAATAATTGATGTACAAGCGTTAACGTATGAGTAAACAAGGAGGCTGGATGTATGGCATCAAACAATGTTATTGATTTTAATTTATTTGATTTGTTGGTTGTTTTTAGTGAGTTGTTACCCATCACTGACGAGGAACTCAAAATCTATTTTCTGAGGTTTAAAACTGATGGAGCCTTAGTCGATCTGAGTTTTAATGTTTATGAGAAAAGTGTTGGGGTTATTCTCAATGGACATGGAGAGAAAATATCTACGCACCTGGAAGCAACGAATTGCAAATCTATCAGAGTTTTGGACGAGCGAAAAGGAATCATCGAAGTTTTGTGTGGTGAAAACGCAGAAAATAATTTGCGATGTCTGTTGATTTTAGATGAAAGTCCAAGTTTATCTATTTCTTACCCTCGAACCGATTTGGTTGAAATACCTTCTGTGGGTGGATGAGGTAAAGAGAAAATCTTTACTGGTTACAGTTCACGCTTCTCTGTTTAGAGTACAGGAACTTAAGTAATGATAGTGTGCAGGGCGATTTGAAAGCCGGCGAGGATGGTTTCACCGTTGAGCAGGCCATCCACACTGATGTGTGTAATCTGGTCGCTGCCGTGATGGTGGACGGCGGCGGTGCCTTGCTGGGGATCAATCACCCAGATTAAGCGGACACCATCCTCAAGATAGCGCTGGACTTTGCTGTTGACGCTGGAAAAGCGATCTGTAGGGGAAACGACTTCCACGACCAGATCAGGCACGAGAATAAAGGGTTTTTCGCGCCAGTCGGGCATTTGTGAGGTGTAAGCCGCAAGCCGGTCAGCCGTGAAAAACATAATATCCGGTACGCGGGAACCTTTTACCCAGTTGGCATCATCAGCGGTGAGGACAAACGGCGCTTCGATAAACGCTTCACCAATCGTATTCACTTTGAGATAAGTGCGCAGCTCAAAAAACAGATTGCCGGACACACGTGCCGAACCGGATGCCTGAGGACTCACGGGGATCACTTCTCCGTCGATATATTCAAACGGGCCCTGGTTGCTGTAGCGTTCCATGAAATCTTCAAGCGGGATACCTGCATACGTTTGAGTTGCCATGACTTTATCCAGATAGTTTCGATTATTATAGCAGATTTGGGTGTTGGTTTGCTGCTGGGTAATGGGTAGAAAGTGCTGATTCAACGCGAAGACGCAAAGTTTAGATTGGTGGTTTGTGGCTAAGTATAGAAGTCCTGGGGCAAGAGACAGTATCCACTGGTTTTTAGTGAAAAGCTTTCACGCGAAGGTTTAAGGTGGCTTGATGGGAGGCTTAAGCCAGGGCGGCGGAGATGTGTGGAAGGGAGATGATAAATTGAGTACCGTGGCCGGGTTCACTGTAGAATTCGATCTGGCCTTCCAGCGCTTCGACGGCGCGTTTGACGATGGCTAATCCCAGGCCGGTGCCGGTGACACTGCCCACATTGCTGGCGCGATGAAAATCCTCGAACAGCCTGATCTGGTCTTTCAACGGGATGCCAATGCCTTCATCCTGTATGGTGACCTTCAAAGCCTGTGAATCACAATAGACAATACACAAAACCGGGCTGGATGCAGGTGAATATTTGAGCGCGTTGGATAGCAGGTTGATGAAAACCTTTTGCATCAGGCCCATATCGAGCAGCACGACATCGAGTGTTCCCTCATAGAGGATGTCGATGGGGCGGTGATCGGGATAGGTCATCTGCATTTCATCGACTATCTGCGAAAAGAACTGCGAAACTTCAATCCGCGTCGGTTCAGGCATGTAGCCCACAATGTCGGATTTACTGATAAAAGTGACATCGTCAATGAGGAGGTTGAGGCGATCAATCTGTTTTTCAATTTTTTGCAAACGGTTGATGAAATCTTCTTCTGTGAAGTGATGAAATTTGTGACGGAGCAGGCTGGTGGAGGCCATGATTACCGACATGGGGGTGCGAAACTCATGCGACACGGTGGAGACAAAATCCGACTTTATGGCATTGAGATGTTTTTCGCGCTCCAGCGCTTCTTCCAGTTCATCCTGCTGGAGTTTGCGCTGGGTGTAATCCTCAATCGTAAACACCACCTGGCTGACCTCACCAGCATCATCGAGGATAGGTGCGCCATTGATGGCGAGAAACAGGCGGCGGCCATCCGGCCAATCAATGGCATGGCGCACATCCCAGACGGCGGCTTTGGTCTGCATTACGCGGACAAAAGGCTGTTTCTCATCCGGCCAGGGACTGCCATCATATTCTGTATGTTTCCAGGCGGGGGCGTTATACGTCCGTGAGGTGATGGTATCCCGCGTGAGGCCCATAATTTCCTCAGCACGGGGGTTGGCATAGGTAATCTGGCCCGTTTTGTCGACCACCAGAATGCCAGAGGGGCTGGTTCTGGTGATGGATTGCAGCAGATCGCGCTCGTTTTTGAGCATTTCCGCAACCTGGCGGCGTTCGGTGATATCGCGCGAGATGGTCACCAGCTTGATGACCTGCCGATTTTCATCAAAGACTGGCACGGTTAGCGTTTCCAGCCAGACGTAGCTGCCATTCTTACAGTGGAAGCGATAGGTTGTATTGGTCAGTTGCTGCCCAACCAGCGATGCCTGATGGTTGGCGTGGATTTGCGTGATGTCGTCTGGATGAAAATAGTGATAAGGGTTGGTGCCGATCAATTCTTGTGGGGTGTAACCGGCAATATTATAGATGGATGGGCTGACATAGGCATAAGTCGAATCCGGTTCATGGATGCAGATTAAATCGGCAGCGTTTTCGGTCAGTAATCTAAGCAAATACCCCTGTTCGATCCAGTCCGTGTCCACCTGGCGGGTAAGGGTTTCATCAGTGGTGATCAAACATTCCAGGCACTGATCCAGCGACAGATTTTTGCGCATTGCCAGATTTTCAAGTTTTTGAATAAGCTGATCATTAATTTCAACGTGGGCCATTATGTGTTTAAATCCATTAGTGGATCATTTTCTTATCACAGTGAATATTATAATTATAACGATTATACGGTTTTTATGAATTAAAAATAAATGTATAGCTAAAAATGCTTTTCGTGTGGCATCCATAAAGGCTGCTGCCACTTCTTTTATGGACTGACAGAATTCATCAGCTGGGGCGGATTTATGCTACAATCGCTGCCATGATGAGTCTCAATATACAACAGGACAGGCATCCATGAGCGATTGGAAAGCAATTATCGGACTGGAAGTTCATGCGGAGCTGATTACCCACAGCAAGATGTTCAGTTCTTGCCCGGTGGTGGACAGTGTGACCGTGCCGCCTAACACTGCGGTTGACCCGGTTTCGCTGGGGCTGCCGGGGACGTTGCCAGTGATCAACCAGAAGGCGATTGAAATGGGTCTGATGGTCGGGCTGGCGCTGAACTGTGAAATCCCGGAGATTAATCAGTTTGCGCGCAAAAGTTATTTTTATCCCGATCTGCCCAAAGGCTATCAGATCAGCCAGTATGACCGTCCACTGGCGATTAACGGTTATCTCGACCTGGACACAGAAGATGGCGGCACCAAACGCATCCGTGTGCGGCGCGCGCATCTGGAAGAGGATACGGGTAAGTCGGTGCATGTGGGGAATGCCAGCCTGATTGATTACAATCGCGCCGGGGTGCCGCTGCTGGAAATTGTGACCGAGCCGGATATCAACAGCGCGGAAGAAGCCGAAGCCTACGCACGGACGTTGCGGGCGATTCTGGTGTACCTGGGTGTCAATGACGGCGATATGTCGAAGGGTGTGCTGCGTGTTGAGCCGAATATCAGCGTGATGCACAAGGATGACACTGAATATCGCACACGTACCGAGATCAAGAATCTGAACAGCATCCGCAATCTGTATCGCGCCAGTGCTTACGAGATTGACCGACACATCAAAACGTGGGAACGTGGCGACGAGATCAAACAGGCGACGATGGGTTGGGACGAGCAAAAACAGAGGACAGTGGTGCAGCGCTATAAAGAACGCGCCGACGAATACCGTTATTTCCCGGAGCCCGATCTGCCGATCGTGGAGATCAGCCGCGCGTGGGTGACGGAAATACAGGCCAAATTACCGGAACTGCCGGTGGCGAAACGTCAGCGCTTTATCGAGGAATACGGCCTGAGTGATTATGATGCGGCGCAACTGGTCGCGGATCGCAGTATCGCACATTATTATGAAGCGGTGCTGGCAGAGGGTGCCGACCCGAAAACCACGGCCAACTGGATTTTAGGCGGTCTGTTCACGCTGATGAACGCCAACAACCTCAGCCGCGAGGAAATTGAGCAGACCAAGATCAGCGCGAAACAGTTTGCTGAACTGGTGGTGCTGGTGGACAGCGGCAAGCTCAACAAAGGCAGCGCGACAACGGTGCTGAATGCCATGTGGGACAGCGGCGCGAGTGCAGCGAAAATTGTCGAGGAGCAGGGGCTGGCTCAGGTGTCTGATAGTGGCGTGATCGGCACGACGATTGCGCAGGTGCTGGCCGATAATGCAAGCATGGTCGAGTCGTACCTGGGCGGTAACGAGAAAATCCTGGGGGCGCTGATGGGCAAGGCGATGGGCGCACTAAAGGGCAAAGGCGATCCGCAGGTGGTGCGGCAATTGCTGCAGGAACAGATCGAAACGCTGAAAAATTAACCTCTGGAGGGGCGTGAATCGCCCCTTATTTTCTGGGGGTTTTTAGAACAAATAGGCTATTTTGTGGTATAATAAGGGACTGTGAATTTTACGGATGAATTTTGCAGTTGAGGTGATTGTGTTATAACTTAGAACCTATCCCCCAAGCAGAATTTATTGCAGGGACATGGCATGCCATGTCCGTACAGTCGAATTTGCGGATAGATACTAAACCTCAGCAGCAAACACTGTCGTTTAACTATATAAAAGCACTATTATCTCTGCGTGATAGAGATGTCTATATGAGAAGGAGAGAATTTTGGCAGCTTACCAGTACACGGTGATCGTGGGTAATGTGGGACGCGATCCTGAATTGCGTTATTTACAGAATGGCACACCGGTGTGTTCGTTCTCGGTGGCGGTCACTGAGAAGTGGACTGACCGCCAATCGAACGAACGGCGCGAAAAAACGGTGTGGTGGCGTGTCTCGGCATGGCGTGGGCTGGCGGAAACCTGTAATCAGTATGTGCATAAAGGGATGCAGATTCTGGTGACGGGCTCGGTCAGTGCATCGGCCTATTTAGATCAGGCTGGTCAGCCACAGGCGACGCTGGAAATTACCGCGCGTGATGTGCAGTTTCTGGGGAGTCCCGGTAGCCGTCAGGGTGGTGGTGAGTATGACGACTTTGCGCCACCGCCAGATGACCTGGGTGAAATTCCGTTTTAACGAACGGAGTCTGAAACGGTACATCCAGCAGCCTGTGAATCACAAAGGGGAGCAGCCAATTGACGCTCCCCTTTTGCTTTTGAGGGCTTTGCTTAATCGATGGTGATTTCACCGATTGACTGCGTTTCGCTGAGTGCATCTGTGCCAATTTTCCCACCGGATAAGCGCTCGCCGGTCTGCCAGTTATAGACCAGCAGCGATACGTCATAGGTGCCAGCAGGTAACGCTTCAAGCGGCACATAAGCTACCTGACAGGCATCATAGCGTCCGGGGATACCAAAATCCCTGTGCGTCAGGGTATTGCCAGCCTGATCATCGACAGAAATCGCGAATGAGTAGGTGTTGAGCGGGACATCTTCCTGTAATTGCCAGTTGAGCAGGAAGGATATTTTATCATCAGCTTTATCCATAAGCGGTTCGGTGAGGCCAACGTTAATCCCGTCCCCGAAATGATAGGCAGGTGGCAGGTCTTCAGACCGCGCGTATAAGCCCAGAAAGAGATCCGGTTTGGCATACAGTGGATTGCATAACTCAAAACCGTTATCGGCCAGGGCGCTGTCAAATGCAGGCTGGATGAACACCGATAGCGAAAGAGAGGGATCATAGGCTATCCAGATATGACTTTTGCCTTGCAGCAGTTGCGCCGCTTCCTGCTCATAATCGGCAGGTGGTTTGTCCACCAGCGATTCAATCAGATGCAGGTGCATCGGTTCTTTGCCGGGCAGTAAGTTGGGGGGATGCGCGAGAAAGGGAAATGGCTCCACGACAGCAGGAAGCTCATACAGATAATAAGCTGCGACTGGGGCGATAATCCAGTGGGGGACGGGGCGCGGCAGATAATAAATCACATCGTCCGCAGGGAGGATCAGCGGTTGTAAACGTTCCGCCAGAATGTCCCAATTCAGACTGTTGGGCCAGTTAAACTGACTTTCGACCGCATATTCCGGGTCAAGCACAAGGGCAATCCCCGCTATGGCCCAGATGACCAGCAAGACCACGGGTTGTAATCTGCGGCGTACCATGACTGTCGCGCCCAGCCCGACTATCAGCGCCAGCAGCGGCCATAAAATGAACATATAGCGCACTTCGGTAATGAACTGCACAACCTCATTAATGCTGAGGGCGATAACGGTAGTCATCACCAGAATAAAGCTAACAAAGCGGAGACTGCGGCGATTAGCACGCAGCGCATACCAGGCAAAAACGGCCAGCAGCGCGATACCCTGATTGCTGAAATTCGATAGTGTTTCCCGCAGCAGCGGCAGAATCGCCAGTGCGAAAGTTTCGCGCGCCGGATCACCCGAAACCTGCTGAAGCGCACCGTAGGCGGTGGCCGCCCACGGCAGGAATAAAATCCCGGAGAGGATGACCAGCAGGACAACCCGCCACCAATTGCGGCCTTTAGGTGCAAAAATGAGGTGGTATAGTGCTGTGGCAAGGATGACAGGTATGCCCGTGTAATGGGTGTAAAGCAAGGCGGTCAGGCTGAGGACGAACAGAATCTGACGGCTGCTGCGGGGTCGCGGCGGCCCCCATGCCAATCCCCAGTAAGCCCATAAAGCCATAATGGTAAACAACGGGAACAGCAGATAAGCGCGCAGTTCGTAAGTGAAGCTGATGAAAAAGGCCGACAAAGCCAGCGCTACCGCCGCACCGATCCCCGCCAGCGGGGTGCTGAGATCACGGGCAAGGCGATAAATCCAGGCGACGGCCAGCAGACCGATCAGCAGGGACAGGCCACGGGCGACAAACGGAGTCCAGCCGACAAGCTGTCCCCAGATGTGCAGCAGCAGATAATAGCCCGGTGGATTGAGTTCATGAAAAGTGCTGGCGACCCGCGTCCAGGTGTCTGGCAGTGAGCCGGGGCCGTAGTGGGGCATGCTACCGGCGTAATACAGCGACCAGTATTCATCGTACCAGATGGTATCCGCATTGAGGCTGCTGGAACCCAGCAAAGTAGTCAGCAGCAGCAGCGGAATCATCCACCACCAGATGCGATAGCGTGTTTGTGAAGGTGTGTGTAGTGTCTGGTTCATGGGGGATAGAATAGCTTATGCAGCATAACCTGTCGATAGCTTATCGAATTCTTGCGCAAATCTGATATCGCGTTCAGACTTTCGTTAGAAGGTTCTGTTATGCTGATGGTATTGAATGAATAGAAAACAGGTGATGACGATGACAGATAAAATCACGAAGTCAGATGCAGAGTGGCAGGCAGAGTTGACCCCGCAGCAGTACGCGGTGTTACGGCAGGCAGGGACGGAACGGCCTTTCAGCGGTGAGTATGTGAATAACAAGGCGGACGGTGTGTATCGCTGTGCGGCCTGTGGCGCGGCACTGTTCTCGTCCGACACCAAGTTCGAGTCGGGATCGGGCTGGCCGAGTTTCTGGGACATGCTGGAAGATGGCAGTGTCAAGCTGAATCAGGATGTCAGTCACGGTATGGTGCGGACGGAAGTCGTCTGTGCGCAATGTGACTCGCATCTGGGGCATGTGTTTGAGGATGGCCCACGCGAAACCACCGGGCTGCGTTACTGCATCAACTCACTGGCGCTGGATTTTGAGCCGGGTGAGAATCAGTAATTTGGCGGATTAGAAGCTAAGTATTAAAGGCCAGCGGTCACGATCGGCTGGCCTTTTTGATTGCGAAAGAGTCGATTTATTCCGCGCTGATGCCGTTGGCGCTAAAGGTGATGTCGCCATCCGTCAGTTCGCCCAGGTGGATGCTGGCGCTGTAGGGAACCCTATCTCCACCGCAGCCCGCATCGGCTGGGACGTAGTGATAAATTTCGGCGTTGATGCGGGTTTCATCCCGCGTTAACACGGTACGTAAGGGGAAATCACAACTGGCAGGTTGTGAGCCGCTGATGAACAGACTAGCTTGTGGGGGCTCTGATAAAGCAGATTGCACCAGCACCGAATCCACTGTGAGTGCTATCTGCACCCCAGCGCCGGACATCTGATTTTGGGCAGCTTCGCAGGGTTCGTCGGCAGTCAGGATCATGTCGTCCTCTGTGATGCGCAGGACAGTAGCAAAATCTGATAAAGAGCCGCCGATCAGCACGGGGACATAGTCATAAGCGAGTGGGTTTTCCTGCGCTTCGTCGAGCAAACTGGCCGCATACCAGACGGCTGTTGGGGTATCGACCAGATCAAATAAAATGGGCTGGTCAATTGCCCATGTGCCATTGTCCAGGGAAGTGGTTTCGTTGAGCATGTCACGTCCGGTGAGGGTTTCAACTAAGATCAAAACTCTGTTATCTTCACCAGCCTGACCTGTGCCAGATGTGCGGATAAAGCTGTCATCGACTATAAATGCGCCTTTCACTGGGTCATTGGTCAGCATAAAGATGAGCGAATCATCCACGCGAAAAGTCACAAAGGCTTCGTCCTGTGCCATTGGGTCACCATCCACGGGTGAAAGAGATAAGGCGACTAACGCACCGAATGTATCGACTTCCACCGGGACACTCAGTTCAGCAGACCATTCCCCGGCACCACCGACTTCCTCGCTGGTCATGGTGGTTGACATTTCGGCCACAACTTCCCCGTCATTGTCTAATGCCTGAATCACGACATTGTTCTCAAAAAGCCCCTGTCCGGTGCCGCTGATAGTGATGCCACCAGCGCTGTTTTCAATACCCGTGATATGAAGTGAACTGGCACCTTCCTCAATGACGATCAGCCCCCAGTCGCAAACAGTGTAGGGATGTTGCGGTATCAGCTCTTCAATGTCTTCCTGTGCCAGCAGCGAACTGGTCTGAACCAACAGTAGCGCGATCAGCAGCGTCCCTAATTTTTGATATTTCATTGCCAAACCCTTCTGAAGCTGTTTTGGGAAAATTCTGTATTGCGAAAATTATAACATTTCTGCTGCAGCCTCAAACTTGGTAGTTGATGAGGATTAATAATTGAAAACTGGTTGTATGCCCGCTTGACGAAATAGAACATAAGAGCTAAATTTATAGTCTGCGCTCAATGGGGAGAAATCAAATGGGAAAAGTAATTGGCGGGCTGACACTTTCGCTGGATGGTTTTGCGAGTGACCCGGATGGTGATGTGAGCCGTCTGTATCCTGACCTGGGGGATCTGCGCTATACGGAGATGCTGCAAGAAGAAATCCGCACTACGGGCGCGGTTGTGATGGGGCGAAATTCCTATGACATGGGTGATCCGGATTCATTTGCCGAAAGTTATGAATATCAGGTGCCGATCTTTGTGCTGACGAATCATGTGCCTGAGAAAAAGCCCAAAGAGACTGACGCGCTGACGATTACCTTCGTGACGGATGGCATTGAGAGTGCAATCGCAAAAGCCCAGGCGGCAGCCGGGGACAAAAACATCATTGTGATTGGTGCGAGTGTTAATCAACAGTGCATCAATGCCGGACTGTGCGACGAACTGCACATCGGTATTATGCCGGTTTTGCTGGGTAGCGGATTGCGTCTGTTTGAAAATCTGGCTGTACAACCGACGCTCGAAAAATTCCAGCTTTTCGAATCCGGCCCCAGGACCGATATCTGGTTCCGCATCGTCAAGTAGCGTTGACGGCTGAGGATAGCCGTCACCATTCAGGCGGCTATCCGATAAAGCAGCTAATTGATTTTCTCAGCACAGACAGCGCGTTCAATCGGTGCGATAGACTCCGCTCGATGGGCAGGCTTCAGATAACGCTCGGCGAATTCCTCAGCGCCTGCCTGCTCTAACTCACGCCAGCCATACTCGCCAATAAAATCGGCCACTTCATGCTGATTGATGCCAAAAAACCAGACCTTATCTTTGACACAAAACCGATTGTAAAGCCCCTCAAGGCCATAGGTGTTTTTGCCTTCGATAAAGTCTCTGAGAATATAGGTAAAGACCAATCGGCTGCCCTGCTCAGCTTTTGCCAGCACCGCAAATGTACTGCGCACGGCTGCTTCGCTGAGGTACTGGGTGACGGCTTCCCATATGAAAAGCGACTTCTGGTCGAATGAATATCCGTGTTTAGCGAGGGTATCATCGAGTTTCTGCTGCTCAAAATTGATGGGAATCAGTATGACATGCGCTGGAACCTGACCGAACATCTCGATGAGTTTCGTGCGCTTATAGGCGATATTTTCCGGCAAATCCACTTCATAAACCTGAACCTGTGCCAGTTGCGAAATCCGATAGGGGAGTGTATCCAGACCGGCACCCAGAATCACCACGGATTGAACGCCTGCCTTCAGCGCTTCAAGCGTTTTGTCATTGCTGTAACGTTTGCGACACGGGAAGCCGATGCGCAGTCCGGGCATGCTGCTATCCATCAGATTAAAAAACAGGTTTCGGAGGGGTTTCCAGTAACAGGCGCGCACCATGGCTTTCATGTAAAGTGGTAAGATCTGATAGGCGAGTGGATCATTGATGATTTGCTTTTCCTGTGAAAAAGTGCGCTCCATAGCGACAAGCACCATAGGGCCATAAGCGGTTGATGCAGCGGATTCAGTCATAATACTGAACACTCCCTTTGACTGGCGGTTCGTTAATTAATATACTATCTGTACTATTTTAGTACAATGAGTTCATTTTAGATACAAATCAGCAGAGTGTCAATGGAAATCCACCTCAGCAAAAGCCAGCATCATTCTGAAATCTCAGGGCATAACAGGGCAACTCTATGGATAGACAGCAGAACAGAAGCCTCAAAAAAATAAAGCGTATCAAAGAAACCGCTTTAGAACTGTTCAGCGTACACGGTTTTGACAAAGTGAGCATGGATGAAATTGCGGAAAGCGCTCAGGTTTCTAAAGTGACCATTTATAAATATTTTGGCAGCAAAGATGACCTGTACGCTGAGGTCATCAATCTGTGGATTGACGACACACTCTCGGCAGCAGAGGATGTCTTAAACAGTGAGAGGGATTTTCTGGACAAACTCAAATTCATGCTGACCCTGCAAACCGAATCAAGCGCGTTGGTGGGTTTTGATACGCTCTATCAGGTGTGGGAAGATGATGATGCGATCCGCAATGTTCAGGACAGAGTGAAAAAACTGATGCAAGCCTTTTATGATGAGGGTCAACAAAAAGGTTACATTCATGACCATGTGACTTTTGACACCCTGTTTATTTATGCGGAGATCTTCCGCGCAGGGATCAAGGCGACCTTTCTGGATCATAATCTTCCCATTGAAAAGCAGACCCTCGATGCATTGTATGATGCTTTCTTCTTTGGGATTATCCGGCAGGATCACAATCCTGCTTAAAGATGGGGAAGGAGTGCGCATGAATATCGTCAATGTCGGTTATAAATCGACCCATTATTATGTGCTGGCCGACCAGAAACCGCGGTTGCTGCTTGATCTGGGCTGGCCGGGAACGCTGACTCAATTGCAACATCAGTGCCAACGGGTGGACATCAGACTGGCGGATATTCCCTATATGCTGGCGACCCATTATCATCCCGACCATGCCGGGTTGGCGCAGGAATTAAAGCGTATGGGGATTAAGCTGCTGGTGATTGATTTACAGGTGACCGCTATCCCGACTTTAGCCACCCAGGTAAAGCCGCAGGATGGTTATGTTCCGATTGATGTGGTGGATAATATCGTGCTGACGCTGGCGGACAGCCGCGAATTTCTGCACGGGATTGGTATTGCCGGCGAAATTATCCACACGCCGGGACATTCTGATGACAGTGTGTCGCTGATTCTGGATGATGGCGCGGCGTTTACGGGTGATCTGACATCACCGCTGATGGTCGATGCGGACAGTCTGGTTTACGCCAGCTGGCAGAAAATCCGCGCACATGGGGCGAAAATGATCTATCCCGGACATGGGCCGGTGATGCCGTTGCATTGAGGGTGAATTTGACAGATCATCCGTGGTGAGTACAGCGATTATTGGCTATATTCTGACGGTATAACAGGTGGGTAAGGAGAGAGCTATGGACATGGATCGGTCACATATTGCTGAAAATAATCGTGAGCGCGTACGTCTGAAGGTGCTGGTCGAGCGTTTGAGCGATGAGCAGCTCAGCCACCCCATGCCTGCTGGCTGGACGGTGGCTGGGGTGCTGGCGCATATGGCATTCTGGGACGGTCGCGCAATCTATTTCATGAAGAAATGGGATGATGGCCCTGCGCCTTCAGAAGCGGATTGGGAACCTGATGACGTAGACTGGATTAACGATTCTGCCAAGCCGCTGTGTCTGGCGCTGCCAGCACGTACAGCCGCTGAACTGGCTGTACGGATGGCTGACGAAGCCGATGAGCGCGTCGAGGCCTTGTCTGATGAACGCCTTGCGCAGATCGTTGCTATCGGCCCGCCTTTTTCTCTGTCGCGCGCCGGCCATCGTGCAGAGCATCTTGATGAGATTGAGCAGGCGCTCGGCCTCTAAATCTTATCTGACTTTATAGTGCAGCAGGACATTACCTGAGTCAAAATTGCGCGTTTCGGCCAGGGCAAAATCCAGGGCGGGAACGCCATCAAATAGTGCTTTGCCCTGACCGAGAACCGCCGGAGTCAGCGTGATAATCCATTCGTCGATCAGACCCGCTTTTGCAAGCTGCTGGACGATGGTGCCGCTGCCGAAAATGGTGATGTCAGCCCCTTCGCCCTGTTTTAAGGCTTTCACTGTGGGGATGATGTCACTGCTGACCAGAGTCGAGTTCTGCCAATCAACCCCTTGCAGCGTGGTGGAGAATACCACCTTCTTCATCTGGTTCATCTCGCGCGATAAATTTCGGGCTGGCGCGGGGGCGCTGGCATCGTTCTCGATGGGCGGCCAGTAACCGGCGAACATCTCATAGGTCAGCCGACCCAATAAAAGCGTGTTCGGCTGCATCAGGTTATGAGCGGCCTCATCGACTGCGGTATCGTGGTTAAACCAGTCGATTTCCCCGTTGGGGCCAGCAAAAAAACCATCCAGCGAAATTCGATTCATCATGACAATTTTGCGCATATCTATCTCCTTATTCGGTTAATACAGGCAGTATAGATGGATAGCGCAGCGAATAATTGTACAAAACCGTCGCGTTTACAGGTAGGCAACTACGCGCTGATCGGTGTGAAAGTCACTGACCCGTTGCGCGAG
>JBBSQD010000039.1:0-31265 GCA_038258185.1 Aggregatilineales bacterium
AGCACAGAAGAGGAATTATCCCAGCAGGAATGGCTGACGGAATTGGGCGCCAGCGTGGGAGCGGTATCCGCAGCAGCTATCGTCCGCCAGCAGCAGGATCGCCCGGTTGACCAGCTCTCCGACCGTTTGCAGCGCCTGCGCGCCAAAGCCGAGGATGAGCCAGCAGCCAGCCAGGAAACCAGCAGTGCCTTAATGTCCGATCTGTTACCGGGTATCAGCGGGACGCTGGCCGCCAGCAATATCGAGCGCGATGCCAGCAGCATCGCCAGCAGTGTCATCATCACGCCAGAGCAGCAAAAACGCATTGACCTGCTAAAAACCCTGGCAGCGTCCGAGGATGATCTGGGGGAACCCGCTTTATCCGCCATTGAACGCACCTACGACTCGCCGTACATGCTGGACGACGATGATGATTTGCCCGGTCTGCTGGATGAAGATGAGCAGGTCGCAACCGCTAAAGCTATTCCGGTGGCAGTGCCGCGTGAAAAACGCCGCATCCGGCTGGATCGTCTGCTGATTGCGATTGTGCTGGCGGCGGTCATTATCGCGCCGTTCTTCCTGCGTGAAGCCCGCATCGGCCAACCGCCTCCGGCCAGTTTCGCGGCAGGCAGCCCGGGTGAGGCTTTCTATCAGACCATTTCGCGGTTACGCCCCGGCCAGTTTGTGCTGGTTGGCATGGAATATGGCCCCACTGCCGCTGGCGAGCTGGACACCACCGCCAGTGTCGTGCTGCGGCATATTCTCATGCAGGGTGCGCATCCGGTCGTGGTCAGTGGCAATCCGGTTGCCCTGCTCCGCGCCAGCAATCTGCTGGCGGACATCGGCACAGATGCAGCCTTCCTGACCGCAGCCGAGCGTTCCACGCCGCTAACCGCCAATAATGATTACTATGTCATTCGCTATTTAAGCGGCAGCAGTGTTGGACTGCGCGGTTTCAGCCAGAATCCACTGCCACTGCTGGCGACGGATTTGCAGGGCGCACCGACTGGCCTCAATCGCCTCAATGAGATGAGCGATTTCAGCGCGGTGATCGTCATCGCTGAGCGCGCTGAAGACATGCGCAACTGGGCGGAGCAGGTCGCGCCATTATCACGCGTAGCTTTCCTGGGAGCCAGCGGTCTGGCCGCTGCCCCATTAAACGCGCCGTATCTCGGCGCGGCGCTGGACGGTCTGCTGGTCGGTTATCAGGATGCGTTGACCTATGACGCGCTGCTGACATCCGGCGCGGTCATCGTACCCGCTACCGCTGCACCCGGCGAAACACTTGAGCCGGATAATCAGGCTGGTGCCGGAGATGATGACAACCTGACACCTACCGTCGAAATCACGTCTTCACCAGACCTGCCCAGCCCCACACCGACCCCGATCGCGCTGGGTGTGATTAACGCTAGCTCATCAATCAATGTCCGTTCTGGCCCAGGGTCAGCCTTTGCGGTCGTCACCTCAGTCGATCCCGGTGATGAAGTCGTCGTGCTCTCACTGGATAACACATCGGGCTGGGTCAACGTCCGCCTGCCGGATGGCACCGAAGGCTGGGTCAGTTCCAGTCTGATCGTGGTGCTGCCCACAGGGGCAACCGCGACCGTCTCTGCCGCAACCACGGAAGCGCCAGTCGCGTCCAATACACCGGCACCAACCGGTACAGCGGCACCCAGCAGCACGCCGCGTCCCACACAAACCAACGCGCCGACTCAGACTCAGGGCGCGACAAACACAGTCACCTCTGTGGCGCCAAGCAGCACGCCAACGGTTGCAATCACTAACACCACGGCTCCGACCGCGACACCTGTCTCGACGACGATTACTGCGCGGGTCATTTCCAGCGAATCGATCAATGTCCGCTCTGGCCCCGGCACCGGTTTTGCCCCTGTCGGCACAGCCGCCCCCGGCGACGAATTTACTGTCGTCGGACGCAACGGCGCGGGTGACTGGATCAGTATTGAATTTGGCGATGCTGAAGAAGCCTGGATCGCCAGCTTCCTGCTGGAGATCAGCGCGGAGGAAATTCCGCCAGCGGATACCTCACAGGCTGATAATGGCATCGTACTGGCCGCCGGCTCTGACCTGCGACTGGTACCCTATCGCGCTCAGGTCGAACCCAGCGAGGAACCGACTATCGAAGCGACAAGCACGGTCGTCAGCGCCACCAGCGCCACAGAAGAAGCCCAAGCGACTGAGACAATCGTGGATATGTCCGGGGAAATCGCAGCCACCCAATACACCATCCCCTATGCCGAGGAACGCTGGTACAGCATGAATCTGGGGCTGGTGGCGATCATCATCATTATTGTGCTGGGGGCGTTGATTAACATCGGACGCGCCGTATTCAGAAGGAGGGGTTAAGGGTGGAGCAGATCGGCCTGTGGGCAGGCTTCGTGCTCACGTTAATGGTCTTTAGTTACATCCTGGGGGATAACTTCCTCTATCGGCTGGCGGTCTATATTTTTGTCGGGCTGGCTGCCGGATTCACAGCGATTGTCACCTGGGATAGTGTGCTCATGCCCTGGTTCAACAGCACATTGCTGGCCCCCGGCACGAACATCACGACGATTGTCTTCGGTGCGCTGCCGCTGGCACTGGGCGCATTACTGCTGCTCAAAGCCAATCCGCGCTTCGGCAAATTAGGGCATCTCGCGCTGGCGCTGATTATCGGCGTGGGCACAGCCGTGGCGCTGGTGGGTGCCATCAGCGGCACACTCATTCCGCTGACCACCGCCACCACCAGCACCGTCAGCATCAACCCCGTCAACGGCATTCTGATCGTCGTCGGTGTGATCTGTACGCTGGTCTATTTTCAGTATCTGGGGCGCAGACTGCCCGATGGCACGGTACGCCGCAGTGTGCCGGTACAGGCATTATCACTCGTGGGACAGGGGGTCATTGTGATCACATTGGGGGCGCTGTATGCCGCCGCTATCTTAACCAGCCTCACGGTCTTTAGCGAACGCGTCAGCTTTATTCTGGCCCGTATCGGAGGGAGCTAAATGATAAATCGTTCCGGCTCCATCCTGGCCGCAGATTTTGGCAATGTTCACACCCGGCTGGTCCTGATCGACACTGTCGATGGCAGTTACCGGCTGGTCGCGCGTTCTATCGAAAATACCACGGCTGGCTTTCCGTTCTATGATGCCAGCGTCGGCCTCACTCGTGCCGCGATTCAGTTAAGCCAGATGACTGGCAGACCCTTACTGGATGCCACCCGCCGCCTGATCGTGCCGGAAAATCAAACCGGCGGAGTCGATCATTTCCTGGCGACGGCCAGCACAGGCCGCCCCTTACGCACCGTCCTGATGGGACTGGTGCCCGAAATCAGCATCACCAGCGCCGTGCGCGTCACCGCTGGCGCGTATGTCGAAATTGCGGAAACCATCAGCCTTGACGACACGCGCTCCGAAGAAGCGATGGTGAACGCCATCATCGCCGCCCAGCCTGATCTGGTTCTGATCGCAGGCGGGACAGAAGGCGGCGCAGTGGAACCAGTGCTGCAACTGGCCGAGCGCATCCAACTGGTGCTGCAATTGCTGGATCGCTCGCGCCGTCCGGTGATTATTTATGCGGGAAACAGCGCCGTCATCCCGCAGATCAGAGCCTTATTTACAGGCTTTGCCCAGTTGTTTATCGCGCCTAATGTACGCCCCACGCTGGAAAGAGAAGACCTCGATGGTGCGCAGCTTCAGCTTGGGCTGGCATTTGATGCGTTTAAGGAACATCGCGGCCTCGGTTTTGATATCATCAGCGAAATGAGCGATTTGGGCGTACTGCCTACCGCGCAGAGTTATAATCTGGTGCTGGAATTTCTGGGTAAAGCCCAGAACGCCCCCGCGCTGGCGCTGGATCTCGGCAGTGCAACCGCGATTCTCGCGGCCTACATCGGCGGCGATATCAACACCACTATTCGCACCGACATCGGCCTCGGACACAGCGCTTATAATCTGCTGGAAACAACCGGCATTGAGGGTATCCGTCAATGGCTGCCGTTTAATATCTCGGTTGAAGAAATCACGGTCTATGCGCGCAATAAGACGCTGCGCCCCGGCACGATCCCGCAGTCCATTAAAGAACTCTATCTTGAGCATGCCTTTGTCCGCGCCGGGATTCAGGCCCTGCTGAATGCCGCCCGTCCGACCTGGTACAAATCCGCCATTATGGATCAGACACTACCGCTGCCTGCCTTTAATCCGATTATCGGCGCAGGTTCCGCGCTGACCGCCAGCGGCAGTGCTGGCTTTGCGGCCTTGCTGCTGCTGGATACGCTTCAGCCAGAAGGCATTGTCCAACTACAGCTTGACCCGTTTGCGCTGATTCCGGCGCTGGGTGCGATGGCTTATAAACTGCCCGAAGCGATGGTGCAGGTACTGGATAACGGCGGGCTGGAAGAATTAGG
This sequence comes from Aggregatilineales bacterium, assembly GCA_038258185.1. Taxonomy (GTDB): domain Bacteria; phylum Chloroflexota; class Anaerolineae; order Aggregatilineales; family Phototrophicaceae; genus JAIOHN01. The sequence goes on from JBBSQD010000039.1 coordinate 4,385, forward strand.
CACCAGCATCAACCTGTCCGGCAGTGTCCGCGCTGACCGCTCCGCGCTGAAAGTCAAAATCACGCTGGAAAACGGCACGGTGATCGAAGAGCAGGTCAGTAGTGGTCATTTATGGGTGTATCCGCTGCCTGTCGGCCAGGAAGCCGAACTGGATGTCCGCGCTTTAGGCCGTGGCACCAGCATCGGTGGACGCGGTCGTGTGCGGACGAAGGTCAGCGGCGGGACGTTAGGGTTAATCTTCGATGCCCGTGGCCGGCCTTTTATGCTCGCCCAGGATGTCAAAGTCCGTGCCGCGCAGATGCCGCAATGGATTTCCGAATTAACCGGCCTGCCTGCGCTTGAAATTGACGAGAAATGGCTGGAGCCGGTGACTGATAAAGGCCCGGTTAAGGCGGATAAGCCAGCCGCAGCCCGGCAGCCACGGCGCGGTTGGGGACGGCGCAACCGTCAGACCAGCGATGAAGAGGCGCTGGATACACGGCTGGAAGAAATGACCGCCCCCGATGATAATGAGGTGAGTGAATTGGACGATTTGCGCAATGTATTACGCTGATCAGAGACACACCATAGCCTGGACAACTATCCGGCGGGAACGCTTCCTGCCCGATCATTCGATTGGGGTGGTCGAAGTCGAAGACCGCCAGCATGTCAACCTGCGCGAAATTGTGGCGCGTGGCGCGGTTCCGGCGCGTTATGTATTTATTGAAGCCGCGCAATTTCTGAACCTGCGCAAACCAGAAGCCCTGACGGATCTGCTGCTGGTCGAAACCGGCGCGGAGGTCGAGGAAGGTCAGGCGCTGGCCGGTAAACAGGCGGATCGCGGCAGACGTGTCCTGTCTCCGGTAAACGGGTTAGTGACTTATATCGGCCAGGGGCGTATTATTGTGCAGGAAACCCCCGAACTGATGGAACTGGAAGCCGGGTTAGTCGGCCAGGTCGTGGAGACACGCCCCGGACGCGGCGTGATTATCGAAGCCTTCGGCGCATTGGTTCAGGGTGTATGGGGCAATGGTCGCCGCGTGATCGGCCCGTTGCGCATGGAACCCGAAGATGGCCTCGAAGGGATTTTTGACGATTTAATTGACCGGCAGTATAGTGGGGCTGTGGTGGTCACACGCCGCGCATTAAAAGAAACCAGTCTGATGGTGATTGAAGGTCAGAATTTCGGCGGGGTGATCGCCCCCAGCATGGATGCCAGCCTGTATGAACGCGCTCAGGAAGCCAAATCAGCCATTATTCTGACTCAAGGCTTTGGCGATTTGCGAATGAGTGGGTATCTTTTGGGGATGCTGGACGGCTTTGTCGGCAGGCAAACCACACTGGACGCGGTATTACCCAATCGCTGGGACAGCCAGCGGCCAGAAATTTTTATCAACTTGCCGCCCAAAGCCGGTGAAAGACCGCCAGAAGTGAGTATTAATCAGGTGCTGCGTGAGGGCATGAATGTCCGCCTGACCCGCGCACCGCATATCGGATCAACAGGACAAATTATTGATTTGCCAAAAACACCTCAGTTGTTAGAAAATGGGTTACGCGTGATGTCGGCGCTGGTCGAACTCGCTACCGGTGAAAAAATACGGGTGCCACTGGCGAACATAGAGGTTTTTGGTAGATAATAACGGGGGCTGGGCAGCGCCCATACACGAGGAGGAATCAACAGATGAGCAACCGGTCAGACTTCGATTTTGATGATGACGACGATTTTCAGTTTGATAACGACAATGATGATTTTAGTTTTGAAGATGATGATGATATAGATTTTGAGGGCGGCCTGGGGGATGACTTCGACGACGATGAATTAACCTTCGAAGACCAAGAAGCCGACAGCCGCGGCCCCAGCCGGACTTTTGTCCTCATCGCCGCCCTGATGATCGGCCTGTTCATTGTGGCGCTGGTCGCACTGTTTCTGCTGTCGGGTGGCGCGAATACCGGCGATACCCCGATCCAGTTGACCAGCACGGCGATTGCGCAGATCAATGAAACGACCATTGCGCTCGGTGTGCAGACGGAAACCCAGCAGGCCTTTGACCGCCTGACGGAAACCCAGCAGGCACTGGATCTGACGCTGACCGCGCAGGCACCGACCGCCACGCCGACCAGTACGCTGACCCCAACGGCAACAGTTACGCCGCCGCTGGATGCGACTGATCAGGCAGCGACCGCCATCGCGCAGCAATTGGCATTGACTCAGACGGCACTGGCACAACCGACGAACACCATTCAGCCATCAGATACGCCAGCAGGTGGTGTCAGTGATATCAGCGCGGTGGCCCAGACAGCGACTGCTCTGGCATCCATATTGCTGCCTACGATTGATGATACCGGTCAGGGTGGCGGTGCTATTGCCACACCCACGCAGGAAGGCGGCTTCGGCGTATTGCCCACTGCGCTTCCGGATACTGGCTTCCTCGATGATCTGGCAGCAGGTGGTCCGGGAAGTGCCGGGGTACTGATGCTGGCGGTGATCGGCCTGCTGGGTGTGATTGTCGTCTCACGGCGGCTGCGTACCACCAATCAGTAAAAACGCACTGATCTTATAGAAGGCAAGCAGGGGCATGTGAACAGACATGCCCCTGTTTACATCCCCTATGTTTGACTTCGATCACATCACACACGGTCTGCAAGCGGCCTTTCCTCAACTTCAGCCCATCGCGCCCTTAACGCTGCTCGGCTCAGGCTTCAGCAGCGTGGCGGTCGAGACTGCCGGAAGTATCGTTTTTCGCATCGCCCGCACCCCGGAAGCCGGACAGCGTTATCAGAAAGAAGCGCGCCTGCTCCCCGTGTTAATGGGACATCTGCCCGTTGCCGTCCCCCAGCCACAATTTCACCTGACACAAGCCGCTGCTTTCCCTTTCGGGCTGATGGGTTATCCCAAACTCGCAGGTCAACCGCTGCAACTCGACATGCCGCTCACTGAGTCACAGGGATGTGACCTTGCCGCACAGATCGGCGCGATTATCTATGCTTTACAACAGATTTCCCCCACAGCCCTGAGCCTCAGCGATCACTTTTTACAGCAAAAAACGGCCTGGGGCACCCAGTACGCGCAGATCATGCCCGCGCTGCATCAGCAGCTTGAGCCGCAGGAATATAGGGCTGTCGATAAGTGGTGGCAGGACTTTCTGGCCGATGCGCAGATGAGCCATTACACCCCGGTGATGCAGCATGGTGACCTGTGGTTCGAGAATCTGCTGGCCCAAGGCGACACCATCACGGGTCTGATCGACTTTGAGAATCTCGCTGTCGGTGATCCGGCTCAGGACTTTGTGCCGCAGCTTTACCTCGGCGAGACTTTTCTGCGCTGGGTGATAAGGGGATATGAGCAGGCTGGCGGTCAACTGGACACGGGCTTTGAACATCGCCTGCGCCAGTTATGGACGCTGCGTGAATTCGGCGGCGTGGCCTATGCCCTCCAACACGATCCCACTGAAATGCCAGATGCGATTGCCAAAATCCGCCAGGGGCCGATCCTTAATCCAGCCGGGTTGGATGGCTGGCGCCGCGACTGGAACGGCTGAGAATCAAACAGGGCGACCATTCAAGCCGCCCTGTGAGTGAATTTAATCTATATCTGCTACGGACACGGCATCCCAATGGGAGGCTAACGCACTGCCGTGTCCGTACATTATTCAATTATAGATAGCCTGCGTTACTGCATCACGCCATTGAGGGCGACACAGGACGGACAGGTATTGCCGGGACGCACAATCGCGTAACCCGCCTGCGGGTCGGCACCATACTCCGTCGCATTCACATTCCATACGATCGCCATTCGGATACGACCACTCTGGCGTGAAAGCTGGACAGCCTGCGCCAGCCAGTCCGCCTGATTTTGGACAGTTGTGGTTTCTGCCCAGGCAAAAGCATCCGGCAGCGGCGGATAGCCTTCTGGCGACAGATAACCCAGTTCTGTGAAGCACAGCGGTTTACTGGGGAAGGCAGCCGCGTAGGTATTGACCATTGATGGGTAGTAACGTGTGTAATGGCTGCTGTTCTGCCGTGGGTCACCATTGGTGGCCGTTGGCGGGAGGATGCCTTCGTTATAGTGGATGCCGATGCAATCCGTGAAGTTGGCCGCGCCATTGGCCGCCATGCCCTGAATAAAGGGCGCATCATCACAACCTGCGCCGGTGCAGGCACCGCCGAAGAAACCAGTCGGTGCAGGTGCACCGCTGATGACCATTACGGATGCATCAGCAGCTTTAATCGCCTGATAAGCACTGCTCAGCATCTGAGTATAGCTCGCCGGGCTGATCATCCCAATCGGCCATTCCCGGTCGATATTCTGCTCATTCCAGACCTCGATTGCGTCCGGCCCTAAAGCCGCCACACTCCCCAGATAAGCCGCAAAATTCTGATAGTATTGCGTGGGGTTAGCCTGAAGCTCTGCCGGAACACCGGTGATGCTCAGCAGAATTTTAAAGCCCTGAGCGTTGGCTTCGTCAATCGCAGCCTGTGCGGCTGAAGTATCCTCGCCCTGCTGCCAGCGAATCTGGACTTTGGACCAGGTCATCAGTGCATTGCGCATATCCGCGGCATTAGCATAACCAAACACCTGACCACCCAGTTCAAAACTCGACTGCGGCGGCTGTGAGGTGACCGTGACATCACCCGGAACAGTCGGGGTCAGGCATGGGCCTTTGGGAATCTGGACACAGCCAACGGGTGGCGTATAGGTCGGATACTGCGGGTCATAGGGTGTAGCCGTCAGGCATGGCCCCTTTGGAATCTGGATACAGCCAGCGGGTGGCGTATAGGTCGGATACTGTGGGTCATAAGGTGTGACCGTCAGGCATGGCCCTTTTGGAATCTGAACGCAATTCGGTGGATAACCCGGCTCTGATGGTAATGGCGGATAGTTGGGATAACCTTCGCCTGTCGGAATCAGCAGTACCGTGCCGGCATAAATCAGATTAATGTTGCGGATAATCGGATTGGCGGACTGAATCGCATAGATCGGCACACCATAACGCAGCGAAATGCGGAATAAATTCTCACCATAGGCCACATGATGCTGGATGTAACCGGGATACTGGGCATTCGGGTTGTAATAACCGTTGATGCCGTAGCAATCCTGTGCCATGCCGCCACACTGACCGTCCTCGCCCTGTGCGGGAAGAATGGCCGATGCTTGCTGTGTCGCCTGAATAATGCTGAATGCAGTGGCCGTTATATCAAAATTTTCTACCTGACCACCACCGCCCTGGTTCTCCAAAGAGGCTTCGGGTGTAGCAACCAGAGTTTCCTGTGGCAGCACTTCACCACCGGGCTGGCTGCCAGCGCCTTCCGGGGTGGGTGTGTCCTGCGCCACCGCGACCATACTGTATGGGAGCAGCAGCATAAGCAAAATAAAAATGAAACGACGCATAAAAACTCCTTTTCCGTAGAAACCGGGCGGGTCAGCCCTCAACCGATAAAATGGAATCTGCCGCGTGTCGCGTTTTTTACGCAACTGCTGCCCTTATACACAGATGAACTGTAACCCTATCGGCGAATACCGGGGCATACGCCAACTACTGACCAATAATATTGTGTTGTGAATCGTAAAAATGCGCGTTCAGAGGCCCCCTGAGCTGCATTAATCCTAATTGCCAAGTGTAGCATGAGTTTGCAAAATGTGCTTACAACCGCAAGACAATAAAAAAATTTGTGCAAAATGACTGCAAATAATCAGCCATTTTCCAGCACCTGAAATTTTATTGTGAAAAGTAGCTATTTTATGGCAATACTTTTTGGTTACTTTTACAGCACGAAAATAACAATATTCTATTTATAATAAACGCGATTATTGAATTTTGGTTAAATCAGCTAAATGGAGCAGCAACATGACGACATTGGTTCCGCCAGCAGAGGCGAAAGAGTCACCAGCAGCGATCCTGAAGTGGGCAACTGAAAATGGTGTCCAGGAAATCGATATTCGTTTTACGGACATTCGCGGCATGGTTCAGCATTTTACGCTGCCCATGGAAGCAGTCGACGCAGGATTGTTCGAAGACGGTTTCGGCTTCGATGGTTCCAGCGTGCGTGGCTTCCAGAGCATCGATCAGTCCGACCTGATCCTCTTCGCTGACATGGATACGGCTGTCCTTGATCCCTTCTACGCAAAAAAGACCCTGGCCTTTGTATGTGATGTTTACGATCCCATCGAACGTCAGCCCTATGGCCGTGATCCCCGTGGTGTTGTGAAACGTGCGGAAGAATATCTGCAGAGCACCGGCATTGCTGATACCGCCTATTTTGGGCCGGAATTAGAATTCTTCATCTTCAGTAATGTCCGTTATGAAACCACTGAACACAAGAGCTACTACGAAGTCGACTCTCACGAGGGTTTCTGGAACACCGCCAGTCCCGAGCCAAAGCTCAGCTATCTGAACCGTATTAAGGAAGGCTACTTCCCGCTGCCGCCACTGGATAAGACCCATGATGTGCGCGGTCAGATGGTCGAAGCTCTGCTGGCCGTCGGCATTGATGTCGAAGTGCATCATCACGAAGTAGGTGGTGGTGGTCAGGCAGAAATTGACCTGAAGTACCAACCCATGCTGAAAATGGCCGACCAGATGGCGCTGTATAAATACATCATCAAAAATGTGGCGATGCAGAATGACCTGATCGCGACCTTCATGCCCAAGCCCTTGTTTGGTGAAAACGGCTCCGGTATGCACGTCCATCAGAGTCTGTGGAAAGACGGCAAGCCGCTGTTCTACGGTGAAAATTACGCCAACCTCAGCCAGATGGCCCTGTGGTACATCGGTGGCATCCTCAAACATGCCCCGGCGCTGCTGGCCTTCTGCGCACCGACAACTAACAGCTACCGTCGGCTGGTACCGGGTTATGAAGCACCGGTGAACCTCGTGTACTCCAACCGTAACCGTTCTGCGGCCATCCGTATCCCGGTTTACAGCCAGAGCCCGAAAGCCAAGCGTATCGAAACCCGCTTCCCCGACCCGGCAGCCAATGGTTATTATGCCCTGCCTGCTCTGTTACTGGCAGGTCTGGATGGTATCCTCAACGAAATTGAGCCCGGTGAACCGGCAGACTACGATCTGTACGAACATCCCGGTGAAACCCCCACTGTCCCCGCTGGCGGCCTGAACGCAGTGCTTAATGCGCTGGCAGACGACCACGAATTCCTGACCAAGGACGGCGTGTTTACCGAGGACATCATCAACACCTTCATCACTTACAAACGTTCGAATGAAGTCGATCCTGTCGCGATGCGTCCGCATCCTTATGAGTTCCGTCTGTACCTCGACATCTAGTCGGGAAAGCTAAACAGTCTCTACCAGGGACGAGCAAACGCTCGTCCCTTTTTGTTTAGGAAACATTGACATTATTTTAATCCAGCGTTTCTTGACTCACTTGTTCTACCGTGATACTATCAAATTTAATTGCATAACCACTCATCCAGAGCGAGGGAGGGAACGGCCCTTTGATCTCGCGGCAACCCCTGAAGCGTCGGGAAGGTGCCAATTCCGTCAGTTTTACTGATTGATGAGGAGTCAGCACGCACTATTCAAAGCGCTCCTTTCTACGCCGGAAGGGGCGCTTTTTATTCATATTGGAGGCATATTCCTGGAGGGACAGCCCTTGTGAAACAGTCCTACCCTATACTGGAGTTTGACCAGTCACCGCTGGCCTTTATCGAGCCGACGCGAACGGTTAAGCCGATTCCGGATATTGCCGAGCGTTGTGTCTTCTGCTTCTTTAATGACGTTATCACGACGGTCTGCGGGGATGACAAAGCGGTGCGCGTCTCGCATCTGGGCAGCGAAATCGGCCATAATCCGATTTACGATCTGACGGTGAACGGCCAGCGCGTGACGGTGATTCATCCCGGTGTTGGCGCACCCTTAGCAGCGGCTTTTCTGGAAGAGGCCATCGCACTGGGCTGTCGTAAATTCATCGCCTGTGGCGGCGCGGGTGTCCTCAACGCTGATCTGGCACTCGGCCATGTCGTGATCCCCACCAGCGCCTTGCGTGACGAAGGCACATCCTACCATTATCTGCCGCCATCACGTGAGGTTCGCGCCAATATTGAAGCGGTACAGGTCATTGAATCCGTGCTGCAAAAGCATGCGGTACCCTATGTGCTGGGCAAAACCTGGACCACCGATGCACTTTATCGGGAAACACCGGCTAAAATTCAACTGCGCCGCGACGAAGGCTGTATTACCGTCGAAATGGAAGCATCCGCCTTTTTCGCAGTCGCACAGTTTCGCAATGTTCAGTTTGGGCAAATCCTGTACAGCGGTGACGACCTCAGCGCTGATGAATGGGATCACCGCAACTGGAATAATCAGGCATCGACCCGTGAAAAGATCTTCTGGCTGGCAGTGGAGGCAGCCCTGGCTCTATGACCAATATTCGAGAATTGCACACCTCACAAGAGTTTCGGGAGGCCTTCCCGATTCTGAAAGAACTCCGCCCTCACCTGGACATGAGCACCTATTTTGACCTGCTGGCGACTATGCGCCAGCGTGGCTATCGCATGTTTGGTGCTTTTGAAGACGGCGATATCATCGTCGCTATCGTCGGTGTCGAGGTTGCCGTCAATTTCCACCAGGGGCGGCATATGTGGGTCTATAACCTCATCGCCTCCAGCCGGGTGCGGCATAAAGGTTATGGCAGCAGGATGATGGAATTTGTCGAAGAGCTGGGACGTGAAGAAGGCTGCAGCAGTGTGTCTTTGTGGTCTGGCACCATGCGGACAGAGGCGCATCGCTTTTATGAGGATCACATGCACTATGAACGCATGGGCTATGTCTTCAGCAAGGATTTGCAGCAGGAACAGGAATTAGCCTGAATGCATGGCCACGAGGATGATATCAACGTGCTGCGGACTGCGGCACAGCAGCGCGAGTGGACAACCCTGCAGGATACGCTCAAGCGTCTGCTGGCCCGTCTGGAGCCGATTCCAGCGCTGGAAATTGCCGCGCTGCGTATTTACGATCATCTGCCTCGTTTCGAGTCCTATTATCCGCAAGCGACCTGGGTGCGCGAGTTATTTATGACGGTCATGGCTTATGCCTCCGCACCCAATGACCTGCCCGACCATGCGCTGACTCAGTTCCCGCAGCCGGGATGCGGTAATTTTCTCAGCGCCGTGCTGGATGTGGCCCGCGGTGTCCAGACGAAATACACTGTTTTCGAGCGCTACAGCTTTATGACCAACGCCGTGGCAAACGTGACGCTGGCGGATCTGATGGATTTTTATTATCGCCAGCATCCGCAGGAATGGGATCAACTGACCGAACATGCCGACGAAGTGGACGCTCAAAGTGGCCTGACGGTAAGACAACAGGCCTACATGCGCTTCTGGATGGATGAGGCGGTTGCTCAACGTGATACGGCTACATGGCTGAAAATCGCTGATATGCTGGAAGAAAAGCTGGCAAAGGCATAGTTTGAGGGAGAGATCATCATGCGTTTGATCGTACTCACCGGGCTGGTCGCTGTCGAGAAGTTACACCTGGCGGCGGAACTGGCCGACCATTACACCGCCACAGGTGACACCGTGACGATTATCGACAACGTCAGTCGGCTGACATTTGAGGCTGTGCAATCAGCCACCGTGGATGTCGTGCGGCTGGAAGGCGATTTATCCGGTCAACTTCTATCCATGCTGCGGGAAACACGGAGTTCGCTAGTCGTGCTGACTGTTTCCGAAACCACGCCGCCGGATAAGCTGTTTCTGCTGCTGGATGATATGCAGACGCATCGGCCTGATCTCGATGTGCAGACGCTGGCGCTGGTTGATACGCGCACCTGCGATTGCTTCCCGGTCGTCCGCGAAACACTGGAAGATTACGCCGACGCGACCTTTCATCTACCCGTGACACTCGCGGAAGTTCTAGGGACGCTACCCGAACTCAATCAGAATGCTGTGTAGGGACAAGGCCTGCCTTGTCCGGTAGTAATTAAAGTGAGGCAAACACATGACGGATATACCGTATGAACAGGAAATTATAGAGCAACTGCGCAAGCTTGATGAGCCTCAAAAAAAACAGGTTCTGGACTATATGCGCGGTTTATCTCGGCCAAAGGGTACGCCGGGAGTACTCGCTGTAAAATATGCTCGTGAAATTGGCTTTTCAAGCGATGATCTTGCGGAAATGGAAAGCGCAATAGAAGAATGGTGTGAAAAATCTGATCAAACATGCCAGGTCATGTTACTACAACAAAATTCAAATAACTTTCGCCGGAAAATCTAAACCTCCGGCATTCAACACCAGATGATTTAACGGAGAACCACAAAAGATGACCAAAACCAACGAACGCATTTTCAGCAACCGACGCTATCTGGATGCCATTGACGATCATGTCGTGATTTTTGATGGCGCGATGGGCACCAGCTTACAGGGTTACGACCTCACCGCCGATGATTTCGGTGGCGAGCAATATAATGGCTGTGTCGATTATCTGGTCATCACCCGACCGGAGATTGTCGGCGCGGTGCACAAATCATTCCTCGATGTCGGCAGTGAAGCGGTCGAAACCAACACTTTTCGTGGCAACCGCCTGACCCTCGGCGAATACGGCCTGGGTGATCGCGTGATCGAGATCAATAAAGCCGCCGCCGGGGTGGCTCGTCAGGCCTGTGACGCTGCCGAACGTGAAACCGGCATTCCGCGTTTTGTCGCCGGTAGCATGGGGCCATCCGGCAAGCTGCCCAGCGGTAATGACCCTGACCTGAGCAACATCACTTTCGCCGAACTGGCTGACCTGTTCTATGAGCAGGCGCAGGGTCTGGTCGAAGGTGGTGCAGATCTGCTGCTGATCGAAACCAGCCAGGACATTCTGGAGGTCAAAGCCGCGATTTACGGTATCAACCGTTATTTCGAGGACAGCGGCAATCGTGTCCCCCTGCAGGTGCAGATCACGCTGGATATCTCCGGCAAGATGCTGTTTGGCACAGACATCGGTGGCGCACTGACGACCCTGGAATCGCTGCCAATTGATATCATCGGCATGAACTGCTCCACCGGGCCGGAATACATGCGCGAGCCGATTCAGTATCTGGTGGAAAACAGTACCCTGCCCATCAGCGTGCTGCCGAACGCTGGCCTGCCCATCAATGTGGATGGCGAAGCCGTCTACCCGATGGAGCCCGATCCGTTCAGTGAAATGGTGTCCGAATTTGCGCGTTGGGGTGTCAATGTGGTCGGGGGCTGCTGCGGCACCACCCCGGAACATCTCGACAAGCTCTATCGCAAGGTGCATGGTCATCCCTTCCAGGCGTTGCTTAACACCACGGAAACTGACGCGCAGGAAACGCATTTTGTGCGCCGCCGCCCCAAGAACCGCCAGCCAAAACACGAGGCGCGCGCTTCCAGCGGCATGACATCGACCACCATGATTCAGAATCCCGGCCCGACATTAATCGGTGAGCGCGTCAACAGCCAGGGAAGCCGCAAGGTCAAGAAGCTGCTGCTGGAAGATGATTACGACAGCATTGTGCAGATCGCCATTGATCAGGTTAACCGTGGCGCACACATGCTGGATATTGCCGTCGCATTGACCGAGCGCGATGACGAAAAAGCCCAGATGGAAGCGCTGGTGAAGAAGCTGTCCATGTCGGTGGAAGTCCCGCTGATTATCGACACCACCGAGGCCGACGTGGCCGATGCCGCGCTGGCGATGTATCCCGGACGCGCCATTATTAACGGCAACAATCTGGAAAATGGCCGTGAGCGTATCGACAGAATTCTGCCGATTGCCAGCAAATACGGCTCAGGTGTGCTGTCGATGACCATTGATGAAGAAGGCATGGCCCACACCCGCGACAAAAAATTCGCCATTGCCCAGCGCATTACCGATATCGCGGTCAATGAATTTGGCCTGTCGCCAGAAGATTTAATCTATGACACGCTCACCTTCCCCTTGACTACGGGGCAGGAAGAACTGCGCAATGATGCGATGGAAACCATTGAAGGCATCCGGCTTATCAAGGAAAACATCCCCGGCGTGATGACCGCGCTTGGCGTGAGCAACGTCAGCTTCGGCATCGGCACGGCGGCACGTGGCGTGCTGAACAGTGTATTTCTGTATCACGCGGTCAAGGCTGGCCTGGATATGGCAATTGTCAATCCGGCGCATATCACGCCCTATGCCGAGATTCCTGACGATCAGCGCAAAATCGCGGAAGACTTAATCTTCAACAGCGATCAGGACGCTCTGCCGCGCTTCATTCAGTATTTCGAGGTCAATGATGTCCAGATCAGCGGCAAAGAGGTCGAAGATCCTACCAAAGATATGACCAGTGAGCAGGCGCTCCACTGGCAGATCGTCCACCGCAAGAAAGAAGGTGTCGAAGCCCTGATTGATGACAGCCTCACGCGGCAGGACCCGGTTGGCGTCCTGAATAATGTGTTGCTGCCAGCCATGAAAGAAGTCGGTGATAAATTCGGCTCTGGCGAACTGATTCTGCCGTTCGTGCTGCAAAGTGCGGAAGTCATGAAAAAGACTGTCGGCTATCTCGAACAGTTTATGGAAAAGGTCGAAGGCAGCACTAAGGGTGTGGTCGTGCTGGCGACGGTCTATGGTGATGTGCATGACATCGGCAAAAATCTGGTCAAGACCATTCTCAGCAATAACGGCTACACCGTCCATGATCTGGGCAAGCAGGTTCCGGCCAATATCATTATCGAGAAGGCGCAGGAATTAAACGCTGATGCTATCGGCCTCAGCGCCCTGCTGGTCAGCACCAGTAAGCAGATGCCGCTGATCGTCAACGAACTGGCGCGACGCAACCTGAAATACCCGGTACTGATCGGTGGCGCGGCCATCAATCGCAAATTCGGGCGGCGCATCCTCTTCTTAGATGATGGCGGCGCACCTTATGACCCCGGCGTGTTCTACTGCAAGGATGCCTTCGAGGGGCTGGCGGTGATGGACAAACTGGTTGACCCCCAGCGGCGCAGCGGTTTCCTGACGCAGACGGTCGACGAGGCCAACACTGAGATGAATAAACCCGCCCGCCGCGAGCGCATCGCGGATGCCAGTCTGGCGCGTACCGTCCGACCAGCGCCGACCATCCCCGCGCCACCTTTCTGGGGGCCGAAGGTCATTGACTATATGCCACTGGAAATCGTGCAGCAGCATCTGCACAAGCCGGAACTATTCCGCCTGTCGTGGGGAGCCAAAAACACCCAGGGCGCGGAATGGGATAAGCTCCAGGCCGAATTTGAGCAGCGTCTGGACAAGATGAGCAAGGATGCGTTGCGCCGTAAAACGCTGCTGCCGCAGGCGGTCTATGGCTACTTCCCGGTCAATAGTGATGGTGATGATGTAGTCGTGTGGGATTATCAGCCCTTCGCCAATGCCAATGGCACCGAACCGGAACGCATCGAAGTCGCCCGTTTCAATTTCCCGCGTCAGGAACAGGGCGAGCATCTGTGCATCAGTGATTATTTCGCGCCACTGGAAAGCGGTCAGGTTGATACGATGGCCTTACAGGTGGTGACCGTCGGCGAAGCTGCCAGCGTTGAATTTGACCGTCTGCAAAATGCGGACAATTACAGCGAAGCCTATTTCTTCCACGGGCTGGCCGTACAGACCGCAGAAGCGACGGCGAATTATGTCCATGAATTCATCAATAAGCAGCTGGCGATTCCCGAAGCGCAGGGCAAACGGTATAGCTGGGGTTATCCCGCCTGCCCTGACCTGGACGATCATGCACTTGTCTGGCAGCTTTTGCCCCAGACCGCGACAGAAATCGGTGTGTCGCTGACCGAGTCGTATCAACTGGTGCCGGAGCAAAGCACGGCGGCCATTGTGGTGCATCACCCCGACGCGAAATATTACAGCGTCGGTAATCTCGACCGTGTCGCTCAGATTCTGGAAAATTAACATGAAAGCTGGGCGCAGGCAACTGCGCCCAACCGAGGCGAAACTAATTCATGGCATCAAAACGTAATTGGGGCAGATTTCTGCTTTCCATTTTAATCATTCCTCTGGTGCTGTCCGTGTGTATCAGCGTCAGCGTGATAGGGATGGATAGTTTGTGTTACAGCACCAACAGCCAGTTACTGCCACAGTACCCGGAAGCCACCATCGTATTCGAGCAGCACAGTTTTTTGCGGGCTTTCGGCATGGGCGATACGGTGATGATTCTGGAAACGGATGACGAACTCGAAACCGTGCGCGAGTGGCAGGCGCGTAAATTCGGCAGCGTGGCACGGGCAGCGGCACAGGGTAGCGGACGCATCGCCTTTAGCATGACGGATGCCAACTACTCCGTCATCGCGCTGGATGACCGCCCTGGCAGCCAGATCACGCTCTCCAGCGCCTGTGCAGGATAAAGCAGATGAACGAGAGCAGCAGATCACGCGGCGGATGGTTAGGCTGCGGCCTGATCATTCTGGCGATCCTGATATGTACCGTCGGCACAGTCGTGGCGATTGATGTCGGCTGCAACCAGCAGATTAGCAACTGGCTGCGGATTTACCCCGGCGCGACAGTCGAGTCGCTGACCTATGACTATGTCCGACCGTGGGCAACCGGACGCACCGAAATGCTGCTGCGCTCTGGCGATAAATTTGCCACGATCAACGGCTGGTATGTCGACCAGTTACGAACGGTGGCGGGTCAGGATGGTATCGCCACCACCAATCATCAGGTCAGTATCGATCAATCGACTGGTGATACATTGATTTATCTCACCAGCGAGTGTGCGCGCTGATCCAATACGCACACATTTTTTTCGACTATTTGAGCAACAGGGAAAACATCATGGCAAAACTGCCTTTCATCGAACGTATCCGACAGGGCAAACCGCTGCTGGCTGATGGTGCCATGGGGACCATGCTGCACCAGCACGGTGTCCCCATCCATGCCTGTTTTGATGCTTTGAATATGGATAACCCGTCGGAAATCCAGCGCGTTCACAAGGCGTTTATTCAGGCCGGGTCGGATCTCATCGAAACCAATACCTTCAGCGCCAACCGCTACAAACTGGCCGAACATGGGCTGGAAAATCGCGTGGCGGAAATTAATCAGTCCGCGGTGCAACTGGCGCTGGAAGTCGCCGCAGCCAGCGGACGCGAGGATGTCTACGTCGCCGGGGCGGTAGGGCCGTTAGGCGTGCGTCTCAAACCCTATGGACGCGTCAGCCCACAGGAAGCCCGTGCCGCCTTTGCCGAGCAGATCGGCGCATTAATGGCCGCGGGTGCGGATGCGATCATTCTTGAAACCTTTACGGACCTTGCCGAAGTGCTGGAAGCACTCGCCGCAGCCCGTGCCGCCAATCCCGACATTCCCGTCGTCTGTCAGATGACTTTCGCGCAGGATGATCGCACCCTGCTCGGACATCAGCCCGCCAAAGTCGCACGTGATTTACGTGCCGCCGGGGCGCAGATTGTCGGCGTGAATTGCAGCGGTGGCCCCGCGCAGATCGCGCGTGTATTACAGGCCATGCGTCAGGCCGCGCCGGATATGCTCTTCTCGGCCATGCCCAACGCTGGCTTTCCTGAAGCGGTTAATGGTCGCGTGATGTACCCGGCCACCTTCGATTATTTTGCCGATTACGCGCTGACCTTCAAAGCGATTGGCGCCAGCATCATCGGTGGTTGCTGTGGCACCACGCCAGAGCATATCGCCGCCATGCGTGCCGCGCTGGATGATCCGCAGCGGCCATTACCGCAGATCACCATCCTTGAAACCAGCGGTGAGGAAACCGGTGACGAGGCGGAACGCCCCACTGAATTAGCCAATAAGCTGCACAACGGGCAATTTATTGTCAGTGTGGAGATGAACCCGCCGCGCAGTTACGCGCCGCAGAAACTGCTGACCGCCGCGCAGTTATTGCAGGATGCCGGTGCGGATATCATCAATGTGGCTGACAGCCCCACTGCCCGCATGCGCATGAGTCCCTGGGCCATCTGCCATCTGCTGCAATCCCGACTGGATATGGAGACGATTCTGCATTTCCCCACACGCGGACGCAATCTGCTGCGCGTACAGGGTGATCTGTTAGCCTCACATACGCTGGGTTTACGCAATCTGTTCGTGGTCATGGGCGACCCAACGCATATCGGTGATTATCCCGAAGCCATGAACAATTATGATGTCGTCCCCTCCGGCCTGATCGAACTCATCAAACAGCGCATGAATCACGGACTGGATCAGGCCGGCAACTCCATCGGTCAGCCGACATCGTTCACGGTTGGCGCGGCGTTGAATATGTGCGCCAACGACATCGACAACGAGATTAAAGTGCTGCGCAAAAAACTGGCAGGTGGCGCGGATTTCCTGCTCGGTCAGGCGGTTTTCGAGCCGGAGCGCGTCGAGCGTTTTCATCAGCGCTATGAGGAAATTGAAGGCAAGCCCTTCACAACCCCTGTGCTGATGGGTGTGATGCCGCTCTACAGCCTCAGACACGCATCCTATCTGCACAATGAAGTTCCCGGCATCATTATCCCGGACAGCATCTTCAAGCGTCTGGAAGATGCCGGAGACAACGCTCCGCAGGAAGGCGTACGCATCGCCGGGGAACTGCTCCATCAGATGCAGGCTAAGGTGCAGGGCGCCTATATCATCCCGGCTTTCGGTCATTATGACCTCGCCGCCGAGGTGATTGATACGCTGCACGTCCCGGCTTAACTCCACTTTTACCACACAAGAAAACAGGCCACGTTTATCCGTGGCCTGTTTTTATATCCCAAGTTTATCCCAATTTATCCCAAGCTAACCACCGATGCTGATCGTCGCTGTTGGTGTTGCCCCGTTCAGACTCTGGGCAGGCTGTGTGACAATCGGGTCAATCGGCAGGATACCGAAGCTGGGTGTATCTGTCGGGAAAAAGATGTTGCTCGGCGTATTGGACGGGAACAACGGAATGGTTGTATCCGTCGGCAACGGCTGCGGCGTGGCTGTCGGCTGCGTCGGGGTTGGCGTCGGAGTCGGCGGGATGTTCTGGATGCGTACCCGCACATTGCGATACAGATAACCGGCGCCGCTTTCGGCAGTGGCAAACATCGACAACCGCAGCTCGTAATCACCATTCGGTACGGTTCGCGTATCCCAATCTCCCAACACCGCGCCAGAGTTCGGCTGTTGTATGGTGATCGCGCCGGTGATCGGTGTGTAGTTGCTGGTCCCCAGCGGGGCATATTCCAACTGGTAACGGGCGAAATTCGGCGCTGCTGCTGCACCGGTGATCTGGATTACGCCGCTGATGACCTGGGTATCTGACGGTGACGTGATGCTCGCTGTCGGCAGAACCGTGTTCAGATCACATGCGGTCGACGGGGGCGACTCGATCTGCTGCGGCAGACCCAGCAACTGCGCCGTCTGCTGTCCAGCCGCGGAACGTAACCACGGAATAGCAAACGAATCACCGATGTTCACATACGTCCGGTTTTCCACGTTATTCGGGCAAATTTCATTCGCCCGCTGGAAAGTCCAGGTATCAACCGGGATCGTCACCACTGGCCCCTGATCCGCCGGAGGGGGTGGCTGGCTGGCTACAAACAACTCATTACGCTGTGATGGGCAGTTAGAGCCCGCCAGCGTCCCTGTGAGCGCACAGATGGCCTGCTGGGCGATATTCCCCGGATTCTCGAAGCCGGGTGGCACACCCAGTTCGCGCAGCATCGTGGTCATGGTTGCATTCCAGATCGGAGCCGCTGCTTCCACGCTCCCGGTATTGCGGATAATGCCGTTATCCGCGCTGCCGATCCACACACCAACCACCGCATTACGGCTGAAACCCATTGTCCACAGGTCACGGTTATCATTGGTTGTGCCGGTCTTCGCGGCCACGCGACCCGGTACCTGCGGGATATTCAGGATGCTGTTACGGCCAAAAGTATCGGCACGTGCGCCATCATCACTGAGGATATTTTGCAGCAGGAAGGCAATCGCTGGTTGGACACGACGTGCAGGTGCAGGCCGCGGCGGTATCAGGATCTCATTGCCAGCCGAGTCGGTAATACTTTCAATCGTATACAGCGGCATATAATTACCGGTTGAGGCCAACACGCCGTAAGCCTGCATCATGTCATACAGGCGGACATCCGTCGCGCCCACGGCTGAAGGCCGACCCACAGCCGGCGGTTCACCACGGCCATCCGACTCAAAGTTCAGCCCCATACGCCGCGAAATCTCGATAAAGTTTTCCGGGCCGATAAAGTCGTAGGTTTTAACCGCCGGGATGTTCAGGCTGTTAGCCAATGCATAACGTACCGCCACCGGCCCACGGAAACGTCCGTCAAAATTCACCGGCTCGTAGGTCGGGTTTTCGTAACGCGTCGGCACATCCCACAGGATGCTGGCCGCCGTCAGATATTCCCCGACTTCCAGCACACCGTTGCCGTTACGGTCAAACCCTTCCAGCGCTTTGGTGTACATAATCGGCTTGATGGTCGAACCGGGCTGCTGCCATGTGAGCGTGTTGTTCACCTGACCATCAATATCCGCATTGTTAAAGTCCGGGCTACCCACCATCGCGCGGATGGCGCCGGTGTTGGGGTCAGTCGCCATGACCGCGCCAGTATTCACACCGGTCAATTGCAGGCCATCTATCCGCTGGATCAGCGCGTTCTGCGCGGTTTCCTGAATTTCCCGGTTCAGTGTGGTCTGAACCACAAAGCCCCGGCGGAAAATTTCGGCAGACCCGAAATCACGCTCAAGCTGTGCCAGCACAAAATACACAAAATGCGGATACTCAATATCGACCTCACGCGGCAGATAATCCCGCGCCTGTACCTCGGCGCGCTGCACCAGAGTCCGACCCGTAAAGTTATTGTTGGTGTTCAGAATGGTGGCATCGTCAACGCAGAATTCCCGCCCGACACCCGCCACATCCGTAAAATTCAGACATGGCACTTTGGCAATCTGCCGCAGTCCGTTATCGGTCGCATCAAACGCCGCAGAACGATTCGTCACCGGGTCACGTGTGGCCGGTGCCGCGATCAGACTCGCCAGCATCGCGCCCTCAGTCAGATCCAGTTCGTTGGCAGGCTTTTGAAAGTAAAACTGGGAAGCTGCCTCAATGCCATACGACTGATTACCGAAAAATACCTCATTCAGGTACAGCAGCAGAATTTCGCTCTTGGAGTAATTCTGAGCGATCTCCGATGCAATGATAATCTCGCGCAGCTTATTGTCCGCCGTAGGCGAGCTATCCTGCAAAATCAGCGCACTGGCGATCTGCTGGGTAATCGTACTGGCTCCGGAGACGACACCACCGGCACCGATATTCTGCACAAAAGCCCGTAAAATCGACACCGGATCATACCCGGGATTTTCAAAATAACGCTCATCCTCGACTGCAACCACCGCATAAATCATTTCCGGCGAAACCTGCGAGAGCGAAGTCAGCTCGACACGATCCCCACCCGTTTCACTGGTCAGCTCGGCAATCGTCTGTCCAGCCGAGTCCAGAATCCGCGCGGTCTGGAACTGTGGCTCATAATTCGCCAGCGCTGCCACCTGGGTGCGATATTCTGATGCGATGTTGTTGTAGCTGATGACCACGTAAATCACGAAGATCGTGCCCAGAATAAAGAGACCGCCCAACAGCAGCGAACCGACCAGCAAAATCTGCTGGAGGGTGCTGCGGCGCTGCTCCTCAACCGCATCCTCATAACTTTCGCCGCTGGCACCAATGGTGTAATCCGGCGGGGTATCGCTACCCGTTCCCGGCGCGGGGATATACACGCCCCCATCGGCCATTGAGTCATGCGGCATCGTCACATCCGCGTCCGACAGTTGCGTGGACTGGATCGTTTCCGCTTCGGAACGGCGCACCGTGTCCATATAGACCCCACCGCGTCCCGCTACCGTCATATCCGGGTCGTTAATCGGCACCGAACGCGGCAGCCGGATCGGCTCGCCATCAATATCAAAGCCATCGGTATATTCCAGATCACCCGTGGCTGAAGTCACTTCGTTGTCGTCCAGGAAGGGCAAGCGTCGGCCACCCAATACCTCAACCGGGTTCAGGCCGGATGTTTCAGTCGCCGTTCCCGAAGACGTTACTGCGGGGCGTGGTGGGGTATCCGGTACCCAGGCATTGGAAACATTGTCATAGCGATACCACGAATCGCTGTCCACCCCCATCATCCACCAATCCTGATCATCCAGAATCAGCAGGGCGCGCAATTCTTCCTGAAGTTGATCGCGGCTTAATTCCCCATTGCGATAACGCGTCCGTAAACCCCTTACCTGGACTTCTGTCTCCAGGAATTTTTGCGCCAGCGCTTCACGTTCCGGGTCAATCGGTTGGGCAGGTGCGGCTGGTGAGGCATCCCCACCCAGTTGCGCCAGTTGTTCGCGCGCATACGCCGCTGCATCAACGTCATCATCTGTCAGCGGGCCGGTCTCGCTCAGCGCTTCGGTGGCCTGTAAAGGCTGGCTGTCATTTAACTGCTCTAACTGCCGCCGCGCGTAGGCTGCCGGATCGCTTTCATCAACCTCGAGATCAGCCGCTTCATCCGCGGTGATCTGCTGGCTGTCACTTAACTGTTCCAACTGCCGCCGTGCGTAGGCCGCAGAATCCAACTCGTCAATTTTTTCTTCGTCTTCGTCGACCTGCGGTGTATCGCGCCGCAAACCCGTCAACGGCACACGCGGCACATCCGTCCGTCCGGTGATCTGCGACAGCGCCTCACGCTCTGCCGATAGATCACTGAAATCCAGATCTTCATCTTCTTCGGCCACTTCAGCATCAGCCTCAGCGCGTTTTTGCGCGGCCACCAGCGCGGCTTCAATCGCATCACCCGCGTCTGACGATTCAGGTTCTTCGGTGGTTTCGCCCTTCAGGACGATACTGGGCTGTGGCTGGCGTTCTACCAGGCTCACCAGCGCCACCAGTTCACCTAAGCCGCTGAACGATTCCAGATCATCATCGTCGTCATCGTCAACAATCGAGGCCGCTGGGTAGAATGATTCACCGGGCTGCGGGAAAACCACGTTTTCTGGCCGTGGGGCAATCTCGATTTCGTCCCCCGGCTTGAAGGTGGTGTCATCGGGCTGAGGTAAATGCCAGATGCCTTCATCTGTGGGTTGAACATCCAGCTCACGCGGCATCGCCGGGACGACACGCCAGCCAGTTTCTTCGTCTTCGGCCTCTTTTTGCGCTTCAGCGATCGGACGCCAACCACCGGTCGATTCAGGCTTATTCCAGCCGCCTTTAATCTCCGGTTCGTCAGGTGATGGGTTATTGGGTTGCTGGTCGGACATGCGCCGTTAACCTTTTACGTAAATGCCTAGTTTGTTTGATTCTAACGGAAGTACGTATTTTGACGCAAGTTTTACCAGATATGGCGCAATATAGCGACTAATTGATCCACAAATAAAGTCCGCAAAAAAGCTTGAACAGACGCACACTATAAAAATTCAGGCCAGATGATACAGTATTGATCAAATCAGAAACTTGAAGATAAGGCGGATGAATGAGTGCGCAAAGCTATGTTTTCAGGCTGGGAAATGTCGATTGTACCGTTCTGTCGGATGGTGTGTATTTTATGGGCGCGGCGAAAATCGTGAAGCGCTACCCGGATGCAACGGAAGCCGATTACCGTCAGGCGTATGCCGATATCGGCTTGTCGTTGGAAGAAGCCAACAGCGCCTTTAATATTCTGCTTGCCAGAATGGGCGACGAAACCGTATTGTTCGATAGCGGCGAAGGCGGTAAACCCAATGGCGGTCACTTACTGGAGAGCATGCAACTGGCGGACATTGCGCCGGAGTCGATCACTTTGGTTGTGCTGACCCATTCACATGGCGACCATGTGCTGGGCTTACTCTCGGACGCAGGTGAACCCGTATTCCCCAATGCAAGGTATGTCATCTCAAAAGCGGAAATGGCCTTCTGGCAGAGTCGGATTGATGCGGGGCTAAGTGATCAACAGGCGATTGTCACCATGATGCAGCAACAGGGTCTGCGTTTAATCGACATGGACGAATCGATTTTACCGGGCTTAAGCGCTGTCCCCATTCCCGGTCATACCCCCGGCCAGATCGGATTGCTGCTGGAATCAGAAGGTGAAAAATTGCTGCATCTGGCCGACCTGCTGCATAGTCCGATGCAATTTGCTCATCCGCAGTGGTCAGCATCATTTGATGCCGATACAAGCCTATCCGTGCCCACGCGGCGTAATACGCTCGCACGGGCAGCCGACGAAAATCTGCTGACGCTGTTTTTTCACCTGCCTTTTCCGGGGCTGGGACATGTCAAACACGCGCAGGCAGGGTTCATCTGGCAACCAGCACTTTTTGATAAGCATGTAACAGACACTGGCTGAAATAAATCGCCTGTTCCAGCGTATAGAGCGTCCCAGCCCCAAAATCGGGATGATAGTGCTCATACGTCTCATAATCCACTGAGCTGTGAAACGCATTAATGCGCGAGCGTAAGCCATTGGTTTCCAGTGTAAGCTGCCCGTCAACGGCGTTAGGAACCCAGATGCGCCACTCATCGGCTTCTGACGGGGCTTTCACCTGAAATTCCTGATTCGAGTCCAGCATCACCTGATACTCAAGCACTTCCCCACTGCGCGGGCAGACACTTTTGGCCTTTAACCAGGTGTTCGGCCCATAAATCAGAAGCGCCAGCGGCACATCAATAAAGCTGCATACATAGGCGCCTTCCCAGCCAAATGACTTGACCTCATGCGCGGTGTGAAGCGCGGAAAAAGGCGGGCATTGCAGCACTGCCCGCAGGTCATTGTCATACCATATCAGGTGCTTATAAATCAGCTTGTCCATAGTGGCTTTAATCACCATCGGACGATGCTTAAGGTGATTGGCCGTCACAGGGGCGGATGCACGCGCGATATACATCCACAGCGTGGTAAAAATCATCCGCTCAACATCCTGCAGATCAAGCATATTCTCTTCAGTGAATGCAACAAATTTCGTAACGTTTTCGACTTGATTGACAGGTAACCGGGTGCGATCAATATCCATGAGTTTTATGTTCGAGGCGTGAATGTATCACGCGCTTCTCCATCTTCATCACGGGGGCCGCCTTTGATAAGCGGGTGGCTTTGATAGGTGATGGGCCGCGGATAAGCTAAGAAATTGAGTGTGTCGGGGGTGCGAGGCATCAATGGATCAAGGTTGTGTTTTTCAGGGATCGTCTCCGCGCCGGGGGCTTCCTCCGGCAGGGTATCATCTCCATTACGCTGATCACTCATGCGCTCAGCATTCATTTTGTCGCGGTTAAACGAACGATCTTCCGGGCTGACGTAACCATCATCGGAGTGAACCGCCAGTTCGCTGGTGCTTTTCTTGTCTTTGTATTTCTGCGCGGCATCTTTCAGAATATCGGGGCGTTCCTTAAAAACCAGCGTATCTTCTTCATTCGTCTCCGATGGATCAAGCGTGCGGTTCATCTGCGTGGCGCGTTTATGATTATCACCGCCCTGCTCCACAGAGATCACGATCACGCTGACGTTATCCTCACCCCCGCGTGAGTTCGCCAGATCAATCAACCGCTGGCTGGCGGTATCGGGATTAGTCTCCGCCAGGGCAATTTCCGCGATTTCTTCCGGCTTCACATGCCGGGTCAATCCGTCGGAACACAACACCAGCCGATCCCCGATCTGCAGATAACTGTGATACAGATCCACATCGACATCTTCCGTCTGCCCTAATGCGCGATACAGCACATTGCGCATGGGATGTTCATCGGCCTGCTCACGGGTGATATGCCCGGCAGCAAATAAGGCCTCGACAAAACTATGGTCGGATGTAATCTGCTTGATCTGTGAATTCCCCGCGCTGACCAGATAAGCGCGACTGTCCCCTACATGCGCGACGGTGACATCCTTGCCACGCACAAACGCCAGGGTGATGGTAGTGCCCATGCCACGCATCTCCGGGGCTTCAGTCGCCCGTTGGATGATAGACATATTCGCCTGTAAAATGCTGTCCCGCAATTGATCATTTAAGCGGTCATCAGCGATCTTGTTAAGCACTTCGCCGCTGGCGGTATCACTTAAAGCCATCCCACTCTGAACAGCTTCCACTGCCAGGCGGCTGGCTTCCTCACCCGCAGCGGCTCCACCCATGCCATCGGCGACAACGGCCAGGACAGTCTGCTCCCCAAGCCAGAGATGGATATTATCTTCGTTGTTCTGACGCACCTGCCCCACATTGGTACGAGCGCTACTCCGAAGAAAGATATTGTACCCCGGTTCAGACATGCCGGACTCCTCGAAAAATATAATGCCTTATAGTTATTCTACTGAAGGCGGGGTGCAACGCAAGCACCACCATCTTAATTTGGTCAAAAACCTGTGTTACAAAGTTGATTGATATTTCCATTATACAGTCTTTCAGCTTGATAAAACTTGGGATATGCGGGTGGAATGCCACCTATTTTCGATTACAATAGGTCTATTTCCCAAATTGGTTTGGGATATAACGTGGACAAGCAATGACCAACCTAAACGAACTGTACCGAATTGACAACTTCAACGACACATTTGCGCTGGGGCATTATGCGCGGGTACTGGATGCACTTGAAAAGCGCAACGGCCATAGTGTGGCTTTTAAGGTGCTGCGCTCAGAGCATTTATCCAGCGACGGCGAAATCCGCTGGGAGTATAAAGCCTTTGCCAACGAGGCCAACCTGCTGATGAAACTGGCCGGCAGTGAGCAGATCGTTGACCTCATTGATTGCGGCTATCTGGAAAGTGTCAGCGAAGCGCCCTCCGATGGCGAAATCGCCTCTTTCCAGCGCGATGTACTGGGCTTTATCCGCAGCATGGAGCGTTACGCGGAAAAAGGCTGGCGCCCTTATCTGGCACTGGAAAATCTGCCACGCTCGCAGAATCTGTTTTACCTGATGAAACCCAATCGATCCGGCGTGCGCTGGCGTTTGCCCAGCGAAGAAGGACTGGCGCTGGCATGGCAGTTTGGCGAAATGCTCAAAATGGCACATGAACAGGGCGTGGTGTATCTCGACCACAAGCTGGAGCATGTCTACTGGGACGGCACGCGTCTGTGCGTGATCGACTTCAACAGTTCACGCCAGCTTGAAGGCGATGCCGACTCGCCCACCAACACCCAGTACCATCGCATGGATCTGCACAATCTCTGTGTCGGCATTCTCTATCCCATCTTCACCGGCCTTTCGCCGCAGAAGACCACCCTGCGCCCGCAGCCCGGTACGTGGATGGATGTGGAGTCGCGCTATAAAGACATCACCCAACTGGATTTTGGCGTCGAGCCGACTCTGAGCGAAGGCATCAAAAATCTGCTGCAAAAAGGTGCCGCCGTGCAGATCGCCAATGCCGATGAATTTTTAGAGGAACTGGCCGAAGCCGCCAGCGTCCACGGCTGGGATTTCCCCGGTCATTACACGTCACCCGCCAGCCGCGATGCCCGTGACCAGATGCGCGCTGCTTTATCCCGTCTGCGCAAGGGGCAGGAAAATCTGCGTGAAGCCCGTGACCTGTTTCGTGAAGCCGCGATTCAGGAAGGCATCACCGAAGACCTGGAAGCGGAACTGCGCCGGCTGGTCAAATCCGTCAATGATATGCTCAACCAGCGTGTGATTCCGTAAGCGGCTGGTCAATATGATAGACGGCATGCTCTGGCGCGATCAGATAAAACAGCAAATACTGTCTGTCCAGCGGTACGTTATACGGACTGTACTGCGGCGAGATTGACCCGTAATGCTCGTAAATTGCATACAGTGTTTCATAGTCGGCAGCCTCGACGAACAGCGCGATATCCGTTTCGCGTGATAAATTGGCGATAATCTGCGAGGTCTGCGTACCCGCTTCAAATATCTGGATGCGCGCCTCTAACTCCCAGAACGCTTCTAACACCCGGAAATGATCAACAAAGATTTCATTTTCCGGGGTTTTCACCGCAAATATGCGCACATCATCGGGGAAGTTGCGTATGCGGTACATGATGTCGATATGATCGTAATAGGGTCTGGTCTGCTGGTTATACCGCACCAGGTGCGGGCCAAAGTAATAGAACACCTGCGGCACGGCCAGCAGCAGACAGATCGCACCCCCAGCCAATAACAAAACTCTGCGCCGCCTGCGGCCAGTCGTTTGCGCCTCCATCTGCCACGGGCTGAGGAAAATCAGCACATGACGAATCCCCAGCGCGATCAGCAAGGCTACCGCCGGGAACACCACCACATAGCGCGGAGTAAATACCCATTGGCCGATCAGACTATTGCCGATAATTGTCGCCGTCAGCCACAACAGCAGCAGCAAACCCATCACCCGCAATCGCAGCGCAGCGATCACCACGCCCATCACAAAAAACGGCACCAGATAATTTAAAATTATGGCGGTATCACCACCGTAAAAAAGCCCGCTTGTATCTGGCAGATGAACGAACATCAGCAGCGGAGCGCGATACTGAAAATTGAGAAAGTGTCCCAATCCGCCTTCTGTGAGCGGCGTCCAGTAACTATTCAATACCCCGAAATATTGCAGACGCGGCGTCAACGGGGTGTTCGTGGCCCAGATGGTGATGTAGAGCGGCAGCGCCACCAGCAGCGCCGTAAACAGCAGCACCACCAGACCGCGCCAATGACTGCGCGGACGCCAAAACAGAGCGATACAGCCGACCCAGCCCAGCAGCAGCGCCGGATACAACAAACGTCCGCCCTCGTAAAAATACTGCGTCAGCCCCAGCATGATCCCCGCCAGCGCATAATCACCGCGCCGACCATATTTCAGACCGCGCACCACAAACGCCAGGGCCAGCACACCAAACAGCGGATCAGCGATATTATTGATCCCCAGGCGGCTGAAATGAATCTGCGGCGGGAACATCACCAGAATCAGCGCGGCCAGTAAGGCGGTTTTACGGTCGAACAATTCGCGCCCCAGCAGATACACCGCCGGAATCGTCGCCGCGCCAAAAAATGCGCTGACCATCCGTAAGGCCGTCAGTTCTG